>CALCGO010000409.1 GCA_937901055.1 uncultured Rhodobacterales bacterium | reverse complement strand
CAGGTCGGCGCTCCTCAGGCTGGTGTTCCACAGGCTGGCGTTACTCAGGTCGGCGCTCCTCAGGCTGGCGTTACTCAGGTTGCAGTTACTCAGGTCGGCGCTCCTCAGGCTGGTGTTCCACAGGTTGGTGTTACTCAGGTCGGCGTTACTAAGGTCGGCGTTACTCAGGTCGGCGTTACTCAGGTCGGCGTCGTGCTCAACACCCCACTTCACAGCAAGCCCGAGCTTAACCGAGTACGGCGCATCTTCCGCACAGTCAATTTCAGCGGTGAAGTTCACCTCATCAGAAAATCGTGCCAATATATCAAACTCAATCATCCCTTAATCTCCTTAATGGTGCCTGTGATTACGTGGGCGTCCATGAATGGGTCTATATTTGGGGAGAAGTGCCAACAACTGCACTCTTTGTATCCCCAAAGCGTAACCGTCTCTGGAAACTCGGGGGCTGGCTTGCCGCCGTCCATCACAATACCCCCAATCCTTTAAGCCCGAGCCAAACGAGGCCCAGTATTCCAATAACAATCATGACCAACAGCGAAACAATTATAGCTGCGCCTTCGTCCATCCGCTCGTCGGGATATTCGAGACCGCGCTCAATCAAGCAGCATTCAGCCTCAAGGCAATCCAACGTGGTTGGGCAGTCGCATTCTTCCATTGCCTGCATCGTTCCCCGCATCACTCAAATCCCTCAAAGCGCTCTATGCGTTCATCCAGTTTTTCCAGAATGTGCTGGATTATCTCTGGCGTAATTGTATCTGGGCTGCGCACCATTTCGGCCAGCGCTCCCTTTGCGAAGTACGCGGCGCTAATCGCCTGCGCTCCCTTCATTTCATTCTTGCTCAACATCCTGAACCACCCTTTTCATTTTCTCGCGAACCTCGTCCGCATTCTCTCGCTTAACCCAAACGCAAACACGCTTGCGGCCTTCTTCCTTCATTTTCTCTCGAAAACGCTTCTGGTCTTCTGCGTTACTCATCACGCCTCCTAGACGTTAAAAACGAAAATCATGACGAGGTACGCGGCCAAGAACAGCGACGCGCCTCCAATTAGGTCCGCCAGCTTCATAGGAGCGCGTCCTGAGCGGCTTCTTCGAGTTTCATGGGGGTTATGTAGGGTCCGCCCACATTGACCATCACAGACGGCCCTGCGCGGTCCGCTACGCCAGAGTTGCGAAGCGCCTGCGCCAAGCCTAGCGTCGGGCCTTCATCCACAACCACGAAAAAGCGGTCAGTCGTCCGATGCCGCACAAAATCGGCAGGGTCCACGTTCACCTGAACAGTCTTACCGTCGCGCTCGATCCCAAAGATGGGCTTGCCTGACGGGAACGTGCCAACTCTTGTCATCTCATAATCGCCTTCTGCGACACTGAGGGTCGGAAACATTGCTGTTGTCTTTAGCGTGATTTTCATTGCGTCTCTCCCTTTGGTGTACCTAAGTTATGTCACAACGCAGTAAGATGCAATGGGGTTTGTGAATTTATTTTGGCCTTCCCTGAACCTTGGCCAGCGCCTTATCAAACTGGTCTCGCACGTTTTGCGTTGACCGGGACGTGGTTTCCCCCTGCCGTATTGGCTGCATGGCAACCCGAAGGCTGTGGATGTTGTCGCGGTGTATTCGCAGGACTGCAAATTCCCCATCAATCGACGCGGAGCCTATAAGTTTCTCAATCATTGGCTGGCCATTCGCGGCGTTGGGATTTTCAATCGCTTCATGCGTTTATATATGGCCACATTGGACTTGTACCCGTAAGCATCTGCTATCTGGGTCACTGAAAATCCTTCTTCAAGCAGGCTGCGCAGTTTTTCGTTCGAAACCTTTTTCGAATACCCCGTGTGCGTCACCTTGGGGGGCAATCCCAATCTCTGCGCCTTCCGTGATAGCGCTGACGAACTGCAACCCAAGAGGCCCGCCATTTTTCGCACGGAAACCCCTCGCTGCGTCCATAGTGGCTCCAAGTCTTCTTTCGTTATGTGGCGCAGCTTCCATCCACCCTTTAAAACGTATCTCATGGCATCCTCTTTATGCTATATCCGGCCTTTCGCAGCATTTCATCTGCGCGGTCTCGTTCGTCGTCGGTTCTCTGAACAGCTTCTTGGCGTGCAGGCTCTGCGTCCTCTTGTTTCTCGCGGTATCTCGTCCGGCCCGAAACCATTAGATTGTAAATGTCCGCAGGTTTCGGCTTCTTGCGGTCGTTCTCTGTTAGCCACGATTTACAGGCGACTTCGATTTCCTTGGGGGTGAAGGACTTCAAAACGTCCATCCAGTCGTTGAGCATCATCTTCTTCACCTCTTGGGGAGGCGTGCTGGTCCAGTAGTGGCTCAGAAGCGCCTCTACCCTAATTCCTATCCATGCCGCGTGTTGCAATGTCTGATGCTGCGTCAAAGATTGCTCGTAGCGTTGGGTCTTCAGAGGGTCGAAGCCCTGAATTGTTGCTGGTACGGTTGTCATAGTTGCCCTCCATGAGTTTTGTGAATGATGATGCTTGAAGAATGAAATCTAGGCTGACCATGAAGTCCGTCTTGCGCCCAGATAGGAAGTCAGAGGCGGCGGCTTTTTCCAGAGCCGTGCGCCATCCCTCAATGCCGCCTGCGTCCTTGAGGCGTGATGCAATATTTGCCTTGCGTTGCTTGGTTAAGGCTTGAGCCATCGGCCATCCTGATATGGCCGCAGCTTCGTTGTATTCTGAGAAAGCAAGTTCGGCTTCTGTGGGGGTAGGGGGATACGGTTCACTTACAAGGTTATTACTTACAAGGTTATTGATGCGCAGATTTTGCGCATCCCCCTGCGCAGATTTTGCGCTACCCCTGCGCAGATTTTGCGTATGGGTGTCGTCTAGCGTCAATATATAGCCGTTGCTCGTCTTCCCTCCATCGTCGCGGCGTCGATCATTCCTTTTGATGAGGCCGTGGGCTTCCAAAGATGAAAGCTGGTTTTCTACTGAGCGCCGAGACATCTCGCACAGCGCAGCAAGACGTTCGATGCGCGGGAAGCAATTGCCTGTGTCTCCGTTGTGATGGTCTGCCAGCCAATACAGGACGACCTTCTCGGCGGGCTTTAGGCCCTTCTGTTGCATTGCAAGGGCGGTCATTAAATGGGACATTTTTTGCCTTTTCTGTTCGGGCAAGGCTTGACGCGGTTTCACCCTCTGCTATCAATGCCTTGCGTTTTGGTTTCTACGCACAATGCCATCACGGGTGGCATTTTACAAGCCTCGGCGGTTTCTCACCCTTTCTGCCGGGGCTTTTCTATTTCCGGCTTGCCCTGTGAATTTCAGCCACGCGTCCGCCATCAATGTTGAAGTGCGCGGCGATCTGCTCTTGGCTTAGGTCTGTTTCGGTCAGCATCTTTGTGACGCCATCTATGACCTTCTGCGTGACTGGTGAGCGGGTGTTTGGCGCTCGTCGCCCAGACGGCTTGCGGGTCATTAGGTTCTCGCAGATGTGTCGTATACGCGCGGCCTCGAATGGCCTGCTGGCCTCAATACCCTTGGCTATCTCCTCAAGCTCGTCACGCGCTCTAGGGATGTTGGTTCCGTATTTGTGTGTCATTTTGTTCTCCGATTTCATTAGGTGGGCGGTGCGCTGTCCGTGCCTTGGTTTCTGGCGCACCACCCAAGCTCTCGCTGGGGGCAAGAGCTATTACAGATCGCCCCACTGGTCAGCCATAGCGTTAGCGATGCCCTGATATGTTGTGGAGCGAAGTTTCCAGCGGTCCGGCGATGGTGGAAGGTAGTGAAGCCTTTCGCGCTGATTTTTGGGTAATTTCATCATTTCGTCATAGACGTTATTGGTTTCTTCAAGATTTGGAAGGCCGTGAAGAAAAAGCCCTGTTTTCTTTTGCTCCATATGGCCAAACTGGTACGGCTGCACAAATTGGGGCGCGTGTAGGCCGCCAAGTCGCCGCAAAACGCCGACAGGGTTTTCCATGCATACGCGCGGCGCTACGGCCTTCATTGCCTCCCATAGATCAACGGTCCATTTAACCGCCTCAAGTCGCTCGGCATACTTTGGCTGGCCCTCGCCGTAAGTGCTGTTCCCTGCCACGGTCAAAGCTGTGCAAGGTGGATGCGCAATGATTAAATCCCATCGCTCACTCAGCATGTCGTATAGGTCGCCTTGGTGGTGAGGCCCCTCTGCATCCGTGGGCAGAAGGTCGCATGAAGTCGCGTTATGGCCCTTGGCAATAAACGCATCGCGAACCCGGCCGGAATACTCACAAGCAACTAGAACTTTCATTTTGCCTTACCCTTTTCTGTTTCTGTACCCTCAATATAATGCTTACGGCGTAAGATGCAATAGGGTAGTGGACATTTAATCAAAAAAAGTTTAGAAATAAATCACACAAGGTTTTTTCATGACTTTGTGCCTCCCTGTTGAACTTGCCCCGCGCCTTTCGAGGTTGCGGGGCTTTTCTTATACAAACTCAAGAACCACGCGGCCATTTGGCTTTTCAGGCTCGGCACGGACGATGGTGATTTCTCGGACCGTCTTGTCATCCACGTCCAGCGCATCAAACACCCCATCCAGAGCGCTCTTCATACTGGCAAGCATATTGTCCGCGTCCCTGTGGCGGCTATCCGGGGCGTGAAACGTCAGGCGCACCTTGTCAGTCGGGGCCACGCCTTTTGTCGCCATAGTCATCCCCCAAGCTGCGTGGCGGGCGGTCTTCTTTACCCTCGCCAACTCCATGCGATGAACGCGGGCGTTTGGGTTGAGGCGCTTATCCGGCCACATTAATTCGATCATCTATTTTCCAATCTGTGAAACAAAACGGTTGCAATTCTGATTTTGCGCAATATACTCCAATGTGTCAAACGATAGTCACGAAGGGTGAGATGATGACTGGCAACAATAAGATAATAACCGCGTTGGTTGAAGCGCAGAAAAACATGACAAAAGCGGTCAAGGCCGCGACCAATCCGCACTTCCGCTCAAAATATGCAGACCTTGGCAGCGTCATGGACGCCTGTATGGGGCCGCTAAACGACGCAGGGATTGCGGTGTTGCAGCCAACTGGAGAGGACGAGTTAGGGCGGTACGTTGAAACGGTCCTTATGCATTCAGAAAGCGCGGAAAGCCTCAAGTGTCGCGTTCCATTGATCCTGCAAAAGAACGACATGCAGGGCTATGGCTCGGCAGTCACCTACGCTCGGCGCTACGGCCTAATGGCTATGGCTGGGATTGCGCCAGAGGATGACGACGGAAACGCTGCGGCAAAGGCTGCGCCTAAGAGCGCACAGAAGCGGTCCGAAGAAAACGAAGCGGCGGAGGTTAAATGGTTTGCCGAGCAGCTTCCCAAGATGTTCAAGGCCGATGATCTAAACGCGGTCTTGTCCCGAGCCAAGGCGGCTGGCCGCTCAGTGGCGAAGATGGTCGCTGACCGCGCAAATGCTCTTGGGTTTGATTTCGATCCAGATGCGCGGAAGTATGTTGAAATTTCAAACGCAAAAGACGATTTGAATGGCGACGAGATACCAGAATTTGAGGGTCAATCATGAAGCCGACGCTATATATAGACATCGAAACAATAGCTGGCCCTGAGAGCGGCAAGGATGCCATAGAGGTATCCGCGCCAGCCACGTACAAGAAGCCTGAGAGCATCCAAAAATGGCTGGACGATAACGCGGAGACGGCCCGAGAGGACATCTACCGCAAGCAATCCTTCAACGGGGGCTATGGTCAGATTTGTCAGATTTCATGGGCTTTCAATGACGGAGATGTGGAGGGCTTGTCTCTGGGCGCTGACAGGGCAAACGAAGGCCCGATGCTGGAAAAATTTGTTGAGCAGATGGCGGCTGAGTTGTCTTTTGGCGATATGCCGGAGCCTTGCGGCCACTACATCAGCGGCTTCGATCTGCGCTTCATCAAGCATCGCTGCATCATTCACGGCATTAAGGTTCCCGTTTGGCTTGCCCGCGACCCGAAGCCTTGGGAAATCAGGGACACGATGATAATGTGGGCTGGCATCAAGGATCGAGTAAGCCTAGACGAGCTTTGCAAAATCCTCGGCATTGATGGCAAGGGCGACATGGACGGGTCAATGGTCTATGACACTTGGCTCGCTGGCGAACACGACAAGATTTCCGAATACTGCGCGGATGACGTGGAAAAGGTTCGGAAGATAAACAAGAAATTCATGGAGGCTGGCATCTAATGGC
>CALCGO010000408.1 GCA_937901055.1 uncultured Rhodobacterales bacterium | reverse complement strand
CCTCAATTGCCCTCCGGCAAACCCCTGTTCAACGAGGGGGGTGAGCAGTTACTTGATCGTCAATGATGACGTCCATGAGCAAGAAAAAGTTCGAACGTCCAACCTTAGCAGCCCGTTGACAAAGTCTGTCCTGGACGAATTGGGTGAGGTCTGATTCTCTGGTCTTGTGGCCTAGAGGAAGGATTTTGCCATGGCGATGGGACAGCAAAAGGATCGTCAGGGAGACTTGATGGTGAGTTGGTCTGAGATGCCGCGCTCGCCGGGTCATGTGTTTTATGATCGCCTGCAGTCGGTGCTGATCGAGGGCGGCTTTGACAGCTTTGCCGAGGCAACTTGCAAAGCCTACTACGCGTCGAAGCTGGGGGCGCCGTCGGTGCCGCCCGGACGCTATTTCCGCATGCATTTGGTGGGATATTTCGAAGGCATCAGCTCTGAGCGCGGGCTTGAATGGCGGTGCTCGGATTCGCTATCGCTGCGAGAGTTTTTGCGGCTGGAGAGCCGGGACCGCGTGCCAGATCATTCATGGCTCTCGAAAACCCGTTCGCGCTTGCCGCATGAGGTGCACGCCGCGATCTTCGACTGGGTTCTGGTGCTGATCGCCAAGGCCGGCCTGGTGCAGGGCGACCGCATCGGAGTTGATGCCTCGACCATGGAGGCCAACGCGGCGCTGCGCAACATCGTCCGCCGCGACACGGGTGAAGGCTACCGGGAAATGCTGAAGCATCTGGCCCAAAAAAGCGGTATCGAAACGCCCACAGCCGAGGATTTGATACGTCTGGACCGCAACCGCAAGGGCAAGAAGCTGTCGAACCAGGATTGGGTGTCTAAGAACGATCCCGAGGCCAAGATCGCCCGGATGAAGGACGGAACGACTCATCTCGCTTACAAGCCCGAGCATGCTGTTGACCTGGACACAGGCGCGGTTGTGGCAGCCGAACTGCATCCAGCCGATGAGGGCGACACCACGACCCTTGGCAAAACCCTGGCGGCGGCTGAGGCCTCTCTCAAAGCAGTGGATTTGGCCCCGACTGTGGAGAACCCAGCCGAATGTGTGGCCGACAAGGGCTATCACGCCCGGGCCGTCTTGAAAGACCTCGACAATAGTCCCTGGAAGACCCGGATCAGTGAGCCCAAACAGGCTGCTTTTTCGCGTTGGCGTGGTGACGAGGCAGCGCGTCGCGCGGTCACTAAAAATCGCGTGCGGCTCAAGTCTGGTGTCGCCCGCGCGGCCTTCAAGTTGCGTGCCGAGCTCGTTGAGCGCTCCTTTGCCCATAACCTTGATCGTGGCGGCATGCGCCGAACGTGGCTGCGTGGACGCGAGAACGTGCATAAGCGATACCTGCTTCACGTCGCCGGCCACAACCTGTCATTGCTGATGCGCCAACTCATCGGCGCCGGCACCCCGCGAGAGGCCGTGGCGGGCAGGTATGGCTGTTTCTGCGTGCTCATTACGCCCACTGGAGCCGTTCTGATCGCTCAGATCGTCGTCATCGTCTCGAACGAGGGTGATGCCGTCTTCAGCACGTTATGGTTCGCTAACGGATGAAATCCGGCCATAAGAGCCTTTTTCAACGGGCTGGTAAGGAATTTCCTTTAAATGCCAAGCATCACCCAGGAACGAAAAATACAAGGGCAGATAGAACCAGAGCTTTTCCAGCTGATAGATTGACGAGCCATCGACGTAGTCCAGCCGCACTGCCAATACTGTGGTGCCGGTGGATAGCAGGACCACTGGAATTGCAACGGAGTAGATCCGCGCTAGCCGGTCAATGGTAT
>CALCGO010000407.1 GCA_937901055.1 uncultured Rhodobacterales bacterium | reverse complement strand
CCCTCTATGTCGAGTTTTGTGATGTTTTGGGGCCGGAGGCCGCTGCGCAAATCTATCTCCGCTTCGTTCAAGCCTATGCGATACATGTTGCTAGGCTAGATCCTGACTTGTTTGAAGGGATTGAGGCGGATGGCCAAGAAGGCTTGTCTGCCGCTCTAAAGGCGTACGAAGATGAGGCTGAGGAGCCGTTTCCGCAGGAGCCTTCGGTGCAGCTTGCTGCCGTATTGCGTTCTATGGCGCGAGCATGGGAAGGGACCACCGCGCGATTATTACGCCAAGCAAAAGGTGCTCCTGCAGATGCAGGGTTGGGTCTTGTCGTTCAACAGATGGTTTTTGGCATTGGGGCTGGTGAAAGCGGTTCTGGTGTTATCCAGCTCGTAGATTCCGCGACTGGGCAAGCCCAGATAACTGGGCGCTACCTGTCACAAAGCCAAGGGCGTGATGCTCTCCAAAAGGGGGCTGCAGCGCTGTTTCTGGAAGCGGATGAACGCGGACCATCTTTGGAGGAGCTTGCGCCCGAGGCATTTTCCGCACTAAAGGCTTATACTGCATTGATGCGTGAAAAACTGCGCGAAGAAATGCAGGCTGAGTTCGCTGTAGAGAATGGGAAAGTACATCTGCTTGATGGCGTGCGCATTTCTCGATCGGCGCGTGCAGCCGTCCGGATCGCAGTAGACTTGGCAAATGACGGGATCATTCCTCGCGAAGAAGCATTGTTGCGCGTTGAACCACGCGCTTTGAACGAGCTGCTACACAGACAGATTGACCCTCATGCAAGACGGGACCGTATTGCAACAGGAGTTGCAGCAAGTCCTGGAGCTGCAACTGGCCGCATCGTCTTTACGTCTTCCGAAGCACAGGCCAGCGCCGCAAGAGCCGAGCCCTGTGTCTTGGTGCGTCGGGAAACATCACCTGAAGATATCCGGGGGATGCATGTTGCGGTCGCAGTGCTGACAGAGCGGGGCGGGATGACAAGCCACGCGGCAGTTATTGGGCGTGGTATGGGGCTCCCTTGTGTTGTTGGAGCGTCCAGCCTGGTGTTCAACCTTCAAAAAAAGACACTGACATCTTCGGATGGCCGCGTTTTTAAAGAAGGGGACACTATAACGGTTGATGGGACCTCTGGAGATGTATTGGTTGGCGAACCCGCGATGCTCGAAGCGACTCATGATGATGCCTTTCTGGAGTTAATGGATTGGTCTGACGCGGTACGCGATATTGGAGTGCGGGCGAACGCAGATACACCAAATGATGCGATAACTGCCCGAAATTTTGGTGCGGAAGGTATTGGCCTCTGCCGCACAGAACATATGTTTTTTGAAGCCGATCGTTTGACACCAATGCGGGAAATGATCTTTGCGGATAAGCCACAAGACCGTCGCGCTGCGCTCGAACGTCTTTTGCCAATGCAGCGCGATGATTTCACCGAGCTGTTTCGTATCATGCAGGGAAAACCTGTATGTATTCGATTGCTTGATCCTCCACTCCACGAATTTTTACCCCATGATAAAGTTGGGTGCAGAGAGCTTGCCGAAGCTTTGGACCTACCTCTGTCGGATGTGACGCGCCGTGTTGAAGCACTCGGTGAGTACAATCCTATGCTGGGTATGCGTGGAGTTCGTTTGGGTGTGACCGTCCCAGAAATTTACGACATGCAGGCGCGCGCCATTTTTGAGGCAACGATCGCCGCCAGTCGAGATGGTGACCCAGTTGTGCCAGAAATCATGATTCCTCTGGTGTCTGCGATGCGAGAGGTTGAGCTTGTGAAAACGCGCATTGATGCTGTGGCTGCCGCTGTTGGCCCTGAATTAGCGGGGCAATGAACGTTCCGTCACGCGGTATGGA
>CALCGO010000406.1 GCA_937901055.1 uncultured Rhodobacterales bacterium | reverse complement strand
TGTTGTGCCGAAATTACGGTCGGTCAGCAACATTGTGATGGCGCCCGCAAGAACAGGCAGGGAAAGCAGGATCAAGAACGCTGTAACCACAATAGACCAAGCGAACAGTGGTGTTTTATGCAGGGTCATACCCGGCGCACGCATGTTCAGGAAGGTTGTGATCATGTTGATCGCGCCAAGGATCGAAGAAGCACCCGAAAGGTGAACCGCGAAAATCGCGAGATCCATGGAGTATCCACCCTCGTTCGTTGAAAGCGGTGCATACAGCACCCAGCCAACGCCGGAGCCCATCTGACCATTGCCACCAGGTGAAAGTAGTGAAGCTACACCAAGCGATGCACCTGCAACATACATCCAAAAGGACAAGTTGTTCATACGTGGGAACGCCATATCCGGCGCGCCAATCATGAGAGGCATGAAGTAGTTACCAAAACCACCGAAAAGGGCTGGAATAACCACGAAGAACATCATCAAAACACCATGATAGGTGATCATAACGTTCCAGAGGTGACCGTTTGGCATACATTCCGCACCAGCATCAGCGACAAAACGTGCACCTTCGGCACACATATATTGAACACCGGGGTCCATTAGCTCCATGCGCATGTAAACGGTCAAACAGACCGAAACAAAACCAATAGCTGCGGAAGTGAAAAGATAGAGGATACCAATATCTTTATGATTAGTAGACATGAACCAGCGGGTAAAAAAGCCCGGGCGTGGATGCTCGTCGTGGGTGTGCGCGGCTGCGTCGGCCATTATTGTTCTCCTGACACCAATTGTATGTAAGGCGAATCCTGTCCCGAATTCGCCATCTCCCATTGAAATGTTTATCTTGCGCCTTGATCTACATCAACTGTCGAGAATGACGCAAGCACGACTATTTTTCAAAAACTTGCGAAAAAGCGGTTTTGAGGGCGATATCCACATCGTTCATAGTGGCAGGAATGCCCAAGTCTACCAAACTTGTGACGCCGTAGTCACTTATGCCACACGGAACGATGCCGTTGAAATGCTCCAGATCCGGTTCGACGTTGATAGAAATGCCATGAAACGTTACCCATCGCCTGATCCGCACGCCAATGGCCGCAATTTTATCTTCGGCCGGTGAGCCGTCGGGCAGGGGCGGGCGATCCGGGCGCACGACCCAGACACCAACGCGACCTTCGCGACGCTCGCCCTTTACGCCGAACTGCGCAAGGGTTTGGATGGTCCACTCTTCCAACAGGTTAACATACTTGCGCACGTCTTTTTCGCGGCTGTTTAGGTCCAGCATCGCATAGGCGACCCGTTGGCCGGGGCCATGGTAAGTGTATTCGCCGCCTCTGCGCGCCTCGTAGACCGGGAAACGCGTATGATCTAGCAGATCAGCCTCGTTGGCGCTGGTTCCAGCTGTGTAGAGAGGGGGGTGCTCAAGCAGCCAGACTTGCTCGTCCAATTCTCCGGCTATGATGCCCGCAACGCGGTTTTCCATCGCCTCTATTGCGTCTGGATACGCGATTAATCCGTCCGAAATTAGCCAATCGACCACCGCAAAACTCCGCTGCAAAAGAAAACACCTTAGCCATACCATTGAGGGCTTCACAAGCCCAAAGGCCAATGCTATACGCCCGCTACCTTAAGTGCGGTCGTGGCGGAATTGGTAGACGCGCAGCGTTGAGGTCGCTGTGGGGTAA
>CALCGO010000405.1 GCA_937901055.1 uncultured Rhodobacterales bacterium | reverse complement strand
TTCACCGTTCAGAGTTGTTAGACGCCTGCGGGTGATCTTCGACAAGGACAGATGGGTGCCACGCATTGAGTTAATGATATTGGACCAACTGCGCTCAGCGCAAATCTAATGATTTGCACAAGTCGTTCAAAAAAATTAGACAATATTCATGCGCTTTCGTTCTTATGATGCCCTCAAGACCTTTGATGCCGTTGCCCGCACTCTGTCGATGACCAAGGCGGCGGACGAGATGCATCAATCGAAAGGCTCGATCAGTTACCAGGTGGGCAAGCTCGAAGCCGAGCTTGGGCTTAGACTGTTCGAGCGCGCGCACGCAAAACTGGAGCTAACAGAAGAAGGGCGCAGATTGTGGCATGTGTCCCAAACGGCCCTAAGCCAGATCGACCGTGAAATCGAAGACCTGCGCGGCACGGCCTCGGGTGCCGTGACCGTTGGCGCGCTGACCTACTTCTCTTCACGCTGGCTGTCGCCAAGGCTCACCCGCTTTTTTGAGGCCAATCCCGGTATCAGCCTGCGGATCGAACCGATCAATTCCGTCGACATGATGAGATCGGTCAAAGTCGACATGGCAATCCTCTGGGGAATTGACGGCTGGGTGGGTCACAAGAGCGAACTTCTTCTGTCCCTGCCTGCTGTGCCAACCGCCAGCCGTGCAGTTGCTGAGCAGGTAAGGCAGCTTGGTCTGGCCGAGGCGGTCAGGCAGCTTCCACTTTTGGGCGATAGCTCCGGCGATGCGGGGTGGAGGGCCTGGCACGCAGCAGCAGGGCTGCCTTACGCGCCCAGCCGGTCCAGCTTGACGATCCCGGACTCCAACAGCCGCGTTCAGGCGGTAGTGGATGGCCAGGGCATCGCCCTATGGGATGATCTGGTCGCGCCAGAGGTGGAAGCCGGAACGTTGGTGCCGCTTACCGACACCCAGCTGGAGGGCGCGGGTTACCACGTCGTGTTTCCTGGCAGAGTACTGTCACCCGGTGCGTGCTCGATGCTGAGCTGGCTGAAAGAACAGGTTAGAGGTTGACCGATTACTCCCGTCTGAGTCGGAGCAACGCGTCTACAGCAGTGGCGCGCCCGTCTGAGTCAAGGATGATCGGATTCACGTCGAGCTCCACCAAACTGCTTCTGTGCTGTTCCGCAAATGCAGCGACAGCCTGGATCTGCGTCACAAGCGCGGTTCGCTCGGTATCGGACAGCCTTAGCTTGCCGCTGATCTTCAGGCTGGCAAGCGCGTCCTCGATTTGCGTGTGACCCGCCGGGAGCAGCAACGTGGCATAATCCTTCAGCTCTTCAACCGCCGTCCCGCCGCGACCAATGACCAAAGCATGCCCTAATCCCGGCTTGTAGCTGATGCCGACGATGAATTCGGCACGGGGGGACGCCACCATGCGTTCAATCAGAAAACACTCGGTTGACAGGGCCGGATCGTAGGCTCTGACAGACATCCTGATTGCCTCAATCGCGTCTTCCAGCGCGGGTTTGCTGCTCACGTTCAGATGCACCGCGCCTGCGTGGTTTTTGTGGGCCAGATCGGCGCTGAGAAGCTTGACCGCGAGCGGAAACCCGAGTGTTTCGGCCTCAGCAATCACTTGCCCAGCCGAACCCGTCACGCCCATAGGGGTCGTCAGCCCCCAGCTTGCCAATGCTGTCTTTCCCTCTGCCTCGTCAAGTTGGATGACCGACCTGGGCTCGGGTGGGGGAGCAGACAGTTCCCGGTTTTCAGGGTCCGCCAGAACCACGCGACGCAAGCTGTGGTATTTGCCTGCCGCTGCGATCGCCGCCAATGCGTCGTCCAGCCCCTGAAGGCAGATCAGGCCCGCCTCGGTCAGTTGGCGGCGCAATTCCGGGGGCAACCCGTCGGGGAAGACGCTTGCGACCAAAACCGGTTGGGCGATCCGTGCATTCAGGCGGATCAGGCCTTCGAGCGTTGGCCACCACACGTTCGCGACATCCTTCTGGCGGGGCCAGTCGATGAAATAGACCAAGAGGTCGACCTCATCGGTCATAAGATGGCCAAGGCCGACATCCGAGGTCTCGGACCGCGCCATGCTGGCCCAGGGCAGGTTCCAGTCGAGCGGGTTCAGCAGCGACACCAGATCGGGCACATCCTCGCGCAAGGCTTGCTGTGCTGCATCGCTTGGCGCGGGAAACTCCAGACCTGCGGCGCGGCCCTTTTCGCCGATCATCGCGGCATAGCCGCCGGAATTTGCGGCAGCAACCACGCGGTTGCCTTTTGGCAGCTTGGGCGAGCCGAGAAGCTTCAGCGTCTCGACCAAGACCTTGGGCGACCCGGCCTCGACGATGCCGAGGCGGCGAAACAGCGCGCTCCACAGCTCGTTTGCAACCGCGAGGGTGCCCGAATGGCTGCGGGTCAGTTCGGAGCTTTCCTGCGTGCCGCCAGCCTTCAAAGCCACGATCGGAACGCCCTTTAGGGTCGCGCGCAGGGCCGCACGGCTCAGCGCGGCGACATCGACGATCCCTTCCAGATAGAGGCCGATGGCGCGGACCCGCGGATCATCCAGCAGGGCTTCGATGAAATCGGCGACGTTCAGCACCGCCTGATTGCCCATGCTGATGACGTAGCCCAGCGGCAAAGCCTCTTCGACATTGGTGATCGAATAGGCGACATAGCCCGACTGGCTGATCAGAGCGACACCGTCACCACTGACCGGTTCGAACACGTTATCGCCGCCCCAGACCGCTGCGCGATCGAACATGTTCATTAGCCCAAGGCAATTCGGGCCGACAAGTGCAAGATCTCCGGCCGCTTCAATCAGCCGAGCCTGTAACGCGGCCCCGTCCTCTCCCGTTTCGGCAAACTCGCCGACAATGGACACCGCCCCGCCCGCACCCATTGCGTTAAGTTCTGCCACTACGTCAATGGTGCGCTCACGCGATACGGCAATCAGGGTGGCATCCGGCGGTTCGGGCAGGTCGGCAAGGGTGGGCACGCATGGGATGCCTGCCAGTTCCTCGTATTTCGGATGCACCACCCAGATGTCCCCGGCAAAGCCGGATTTTCGGGTGGCGTTGATACAGTCCTCGACCGCCTTGCCACCGACAAAAGCGATGTGGCGCGGTTTCAGGAGCCGTTTCAGGTTTTCGCGGCGAGCGCTGGAGGCAGTGTCTTTCATCCCTTGAACTCCATGATCTCAAGGCCCCGGGGGATGCGTTTGTCAGGGTCAAAGAACGGCAGTGCATGCAGGGTCAGCGGATGTTCAGTCCCGTCTCGGCCCTTCACGGTATACGCATTGGCCGCCATGGCCTCGGGCGTGTCGAAGAGGACATAGCCGATCCCCATGCCCAGGGTTGGCGATGGCTCGAAGGCTTTCACACGGCCGACCACCTGGCCATCCGTCAGGACAGGCGATCCCCATTTGATGTCTCTCGCCTCGGTCATGAAGCCAGAGAACCGATGCTTTCGGTCAGCGCTTAGCAAGGCGTCCCGCCCGACGAAGTCATGATCGAAGTCGACAAACCCGCCCAGCCCCAGATCGAACGGCGTTGTGTCCCACCCCATGTCGGTGCCGTAATTCATGATCCCCGCCTCGATCCGGCGCGGGTTCATGGCATAGGTCGACAGGATCTCCATCCCATGTGGTGCGCCTGCCGCCATCAGGTGAGACCAAAGCGCCATGCCGTCGACATGCGGATCCATGTTGTAGACTTCGAAGCCCAGTTCGGCGGTCCATCCCGTCCGGCTGATCAGGACGGGCTGACCGCCCATGGTGACCTGACGCGCGTGGTAATATTTGAACCCGTCCGGGGCCCCGCCATCGACGCAGGCATCCAGTATCTCAAGGCTGGTCGGCCCTTGTATCTGGATCGCCCAGGCACCCGGATCGCGAATTTCAACGTCATGGCCGGGGCGCAGGGCCTGAAGCCATGTGAACACGTCGCGGTCCGCATGGACATACCAGAACCTGTCGTCCGCCAGCCGGAACACCACGCCATCGCATGCAATGCCGCCGCCATGATGACACATCAAGCCGTACCGCCCCCGGTCTACGGCCATGGTGCTGACAGGCCGCGTGAACACATGGTCAAGGAACGCCGCCGCATCCGGCCCCCGGATTTCCAGCGGGACCTCCGGCACATCGAAAATGCCCGCCTTGGTGCGCAAAACCCGGTATTCATCGACGATTGGCCGTTCAAAGGTGACGGGCGTCAGACGCCCTTCGTGGTCACCATAAGCGGTGGTGATCTCGCGCGTCGCCTTGAACCATGGCGAACGAGCACAGCTAGAGATCATGGGCAATACCATTCCGGCCATATCCATGGCTCCTTTCGGTCTTGGGTGAGTGGATCAGCCCGGCAGGGCGCGGCTGATGATGGCGTCAAGGTCGAGCCCCTTGGGCAGGGTCCCGAACGCCCCGCGATAGCGTGGGGCAAGGCGGCTGGCGCAGAAGGCATCGGCAACGGGGCTGTCGCCGTGGCGGGTCAGCAGCGCCGCTTGCAAGGTCAGGGCCATCATCTCGGTCACCATGCGCATTCGGGCTTCCAGCCCCTCCGGGTCGGCCAGTTCATCGCGCAGATCGTCGATTGCCCGGTCAAGATTGGGATGGTTTCCGCGCGCCTTCTCCAGTTCCGCCATCACGGCGGGGATCGCCTCGGCCTCGCGCCCCATGGCCCGCAGCACGTCGAGCCCCATCACATTGCCCGACCCTTCCCAGATCGAGTTGAGCGGCGCTTCGCGGTAAAGCCGGGGCATGATGCTCTCTTCGACATAGCCCGGGCCGCCATGGCATTCGAGCGCCTCGACCACCAGGCTCGGGCAGCGTTTGGTGTTCCAGTATTTCGCGACTGCCGTGCCAATGCGGGCCAGCGCCGCCTCGGCCGGGTCATCCATGCGGTCCATCGCCTGCGCCACGCGCAGCCCGAGCGCCAGCGCGGCCTCGACCTCAACCGCCATGTCGGCCAGAACATTCTGCATCAGCGGCTGTTGGATCAGGCGTTTCTGAAAGGCCGAGCGGTGCGATGTATGATGCAACGCCTGCACCAAAGCCTGCCGCATGATTCCGGCCGAGGACATGGCACAATACAGCCGGTTGCCAGTGACCATCTCAATGATCGTGCGGATGCCACGGCCTTCCTCGCCGACCATCACACCGTATGTGTCCTGAAACTCCATTTCGGTCGACGCGTTGGAGTGATTGCCCAGTTTGTCTTTCATCCGCTGGATAAACAGAGTGTTGCGCGTGCCATCGGGTCGCCATCGGGGCACGAGGAAGCAGGAAATTCCCATAACTTCGGTATTGGCCAGTACCAGAAATGCATCACACATCGGGGCCGAGCAGAAGAATTTGTGCCCGGTCAGCAGGTAGCCGTCACCGATCGGTCGGGCCACTGTCGAATTGGCGCGCACATCCGACCCGCCCTGTTTCTCGGTCATGAACATGCCGATCATGGCGCCGGTCTTTTCAGCCGCCGGAATGTCGCGCCTGTCATATTGCGTTGACAGAAGGCGCGGCATCCATTCCTCCGCCAAATACGGTGCCATGCGAAGCGACGGCACAACGGAATAGGTCATCGCCATCGGACACATCACGCCGCCCTCGGGCTGGCTGAACATATAGGTTAGAACAGACTGGCCTACATGTCCTGCATTGTCCTCGTTATGCCAGGCGAAATTATGCACCTTATTGGAAATCGCGAGATGCATCAGGTCATGATAAGCGGGATGAAACTCTACCGCGTTGATCCGCATGCCATAGCGATCAAAGGCGCGCAATTCCGGCCCATGTCGGTTGGCTTGGTTCGCTTTCTCAAAGGTCTCATCCAGCCCGGTGAGATGTCCGACATGGGCAAAATGCCCGGCATGACCGGCCCCGCCCATGTGAGATGCCCAGTGTCTCAGCGCACGATCATTCCCCCACAGGTCCTGATCGCCCATGTGGGGCGGCATGTTGATGACTTGGTGGGTCGGCAAATGCGAAATCGGATCGCGTGGTGTCATGATGTCTCTCCCTGCAGTGAGAGTAGATGTCCAAACCGGTCAGCGGCAAACCCAATTTCTTGATCTCTGTGTTCAGCTCAATTAAACAGAATCATGCGATTTCGATCCTTTGACAGCCTCAACATATTTCGCACCGTTGCCGAGCGAATGAGCTTCACGGCGGCAGGGGATGCCTTGAACATGTCCAAGGGCGCGGTGAGCTACCAGATCGCAAAGCTGGAGGACGAATTGGGCGTGCGCCTGTTCGAGCGCCGCCACACTCATATCCGCCTGACGGCGGAAGGCACGCGCCTGAAAGACGCAGCGGCACGGCACCTGAGCCATATCGAGACCGTGATGGACGAGATAAGATCAACCGTTGAAGAACCACTGTGCGTGGGCGCCCACAGCTGGTTCGTCGCGCGGTGGCTCGGCCCGAGGCTGTCCGACTTCACCCGCGCCAATCCCGACATTTCGCTCAAGGTCGAACCGATCAATACCAGGGCCGATCTGCAGAACCGCGCTCTCGATCTGTCGATCTTCTGGTGCGATCCTTCGGCCGAGGACATGGACGTTGAAGTGCTGTTCAAATCCAACACCAGGCCTTTGGCCAGCCCGGAAACCGCAGCCCGCGTCGAAGCACTTGGCCTTGAAAATGCCGTTCGGGAAATCCCCCTCTTGCCGGATGCATCCGGCATGGCAGCCTGGCGCGACTGGCATGACATCGCGGGACTGACATTCGCGCCGAGAAAGAACGCACTTTCGCTGCCGGACGCCAACAGCCGCCTTCAGGCGGTCATTGCTGGAAATGGATTGGGGATGCAGGATGCGTTTGCAGAGCCAGAGATCGAAAGCGGTCATCTCGTCTGGATCTCGGATCTTGCGCTGACAAACTTCGCTTACTGTATCTCGCTGCCAACAAAGGGGAACATTTCGGCAGCCGCAGAACTCTTCAGAGACTGGATAAGGGCGCAGGACTTTTGAAACCTGAATGAATGCCATGGCTGAGAAAACTCCGAGAGTTTAATCCCTGTCGGACCAGGTATGGCACTACGAAAGCAGTCGTCGGATCACTTTGCAGAAAAACAAACCTCGCGAATGACCGGTCTGACGACATCCGCCGCGCCCCAACGATATGAGTACTGCAAATGCAAGCAAATGCCGCGTTAGCACTAGCTGCATCTGCATAAGGCGGCTTTGTCCGCATAGCAGTCGTTGGCGCTTAGCCTAAGCAATGTCTGCTTCCTCAGTTGGTGCTGGCAAACAAAACCCCCGTCCAATGAATCTACGCCCCCAACACTAAAGGCCCGTGGTCCGAGACGCGGGGCCCTGGGATTGGGGGCCGTGG
>CALCGO010000404.1 GCA_937901055.1 uncultured Rhodobacterales bacterium | reverse complement strand
GTTCTCGGCTGCCGCCAAGCTCAATTCCCAAACGCGCTGCGGCCAGCATCTTTCCATAGGTCAAGAAATGTGGAATTCCCTGCATGATAAAGCAGAGAACCGGCAATAGGTCGGCATATAGCTTATCGGCCCGCTCTTCGGTCCCAGCAGTGAATTCAGCGAAAATTTCGCTGGTCTTATCTACCGTATCAATCGCCGGGATCAGCCCACTGGCACCCGCGCGCAGGTTGTCAGGTAATTCCAGTCCGCAGCGACCATTGAAAAGCATCACGCTATCCCCGAGCTCTGACGCGACAGACTCAAGATTGACGGCGTCGCATTCCAGTTTCGCGATGGTGAAATTTTCGTGGTCATTCGCAAGCGCGATCAAGCTCTGGTTGCTTAGTCCGAAGCCAAGGAACTCCGGCGCATTCTGAATCCCAACTGGGCAATCGACCGCTGAGATAATCTTGGAGAAGAAGCCCACCAACTTTGCATCGTCCATTTTCTGCGAGGGAGGCTGAAGCATCAGTGCCGACGCGCCGCTTTGAATTGCTCGCTTCGAAAACTCAATCTGCTCGGTGATCGTATCGCCATAGACGGTCGCCAAGAGCGGTTTGCGTCCTTCAATGCGCTCCGCGACGACTTCAAGGACCTCGATGCGCTCATCGAATGTCAGCTTCGAGACCTCCGTACCCAGCCCCAGAATCGCAACTCCGGCAGCCTGGGTGCCCAAAGCCGCATCCACCTGACGCCGAAACGGATCCTGGCGCAATACACCGCGATCGTCAAAGAACGCATAGAGCATTGGATAAATGCCGGGCGATACGACCGCAGGTGAATTGTCTTGCAATGCTATCATGTTACCTCCAAACCATTCTTCTTGTCGTAGGCTTCTGCGGCCCGACCAACGGCGTCCTCGTTCAGGGTAAATCCAAGACCAGGGGCGGACATGACCGGAATTTTCCCGACATTTGGCGCCAGATCCGGGCTTTCGACGATGTCCTCTTGCAGGAGCTGCCACATGATCTGATTGCCATCATCCAAATTAGGAACACCCGACGCAGCTTGTATCGAGGCGCAGGTGGTAATTCCGGTCTCCCAAACACCGTGAATACACACGTTGATGTCGAACACCTGAGCTATCGCAGCAACGCGGCGGAACCCAAGAATACCTCCAGTTTCGTGCAGACCCACAGTCAGCAGGCTTACCGCACCGCTGGAGCACATCGAGTGAGCCTCCTCTAGTGTGAACACGGACTGGTCGGCAGCAATTGGGACTGAGCAGGATTGTTTCAATGCCTTCAATGCCGGAACGCCGGCAATCGCCGAGACCGGCTGTTCAACCATCTCGAGATCATACTTGGCGAGCTTATTGATCATCACCTGGGCCTCCATCAAGTCCCAGGCCTCATTCGGGTCGATGCGAAGTCGCTTGTTGCCAATTGCATTTCTAACAGCTTCGACATTGGCCATATCTTTCTCGTTGGTGTATCCGGCCTTGAGGTAAATCACTTCAAAGCCGTCCTGCGCCAACTGACCGGCATGTGCTGCAACCTCTTCCGTACTGTCTCCCTGGACAAACCCCATGAAACTCACCGTGTCATGGATCTTCCCACCCAACAGGGCATGAACTGGCAGGCCCACCGATTTGCCAAGTGCATCCCAAAGGGCCAATTCAACACCCGCAAACGCAATATTGCCTATTCTTGGATGAGATTGGCTGGCGTAGTGATGTCCAAAATTTTGCGTAAAGAGCTGCTTCATCAAATTGATGATTTGAGTGATGGGCTGCCCCAGCAGGACCGTTTTGGCGGTTAGTAAGAGCGTGTGGATCGCCTCTGGTGACGTCATCGTCGGGGCGGTTTCGCCGTAGCCGACGACGCCCGCATCCGTTTCGATCTCAACCAGGATTGTTGTTTGACCAAGATTCTTGCCCATGGCCCAGACATAGGGTGTCTTGAACTTGGAAAAGAGCGGCGTGAGGCGAATATCTTTTATTTTCATGATCTTGTCTCCCGGTAGGTTTATCTTCGGTCTAGTGTGATCGAGTTACTGCATAGCTGGATGCGTCCAAGGGTGTGGGCTTGCCCATGATGAGATCAGCAAGCAACTCTGCCGACCCGGTGGCGAGGGTCCAACCCAGATGGCCGTGCCCGGTATTGACCCAAAGCCCCTTGCTGGATGTTTCGCCGATATAGGGCAGACCGTCAGCACTCATCGGGCGGAATCCAGTCCACGGCTCTCGCTTGCAGCCGTCAAGCGTCTGCGCAAGGTTGGGGTAAACGGATTTGGTCAGGCGATCGAGTTGCCGGATAATTTTGGGGCTTAGAGTGTCGTCATGCCCGGCGAACTCGGCAATTCCAACAGCACGCAATTTGCCATTTATTGGAACAATCCCGACATGCCTCCCTTCGTCGATAACGGGATGCGAAGGCAGGTCGTTGACGCCGGTTGTATCGTATGTAACCGAGTACCCTTTCACGGGGCGCACCAAGATTGATCTTGCGTCTTTTGCAACCAATTTTCTTGTATTGGCTCCAAGGGCCAGAATGGTATTCTTCGCCCGAATATTTCCGATTGTTGTACGCGCGCCGATGACCCTGTCGCCTGACATCAGCAGTTCATTGGCTTGACAACTAACATGTATTATCTGACCAGAAGCGACGAGGTCATCGCGGAGGATTTGACAGAATTTTCGCGAGTCCGCCACCACATCAGCGGAAAAACGAATTCCGCCTGCCAGCTGCGGGGCCAGCGCTTGAAGGTGCGGCTCAGCCTCAACAGTTTGATCAGGCGTCAGTGCCTCCCAATCTAGCCCGACCTCACTTAGGTGACGATTGGATCTGATCTGGGCTTCCAGACTTGGTTGGTCGCGGTAGATTTTGATGGTGCCACATTTTTTGGCTGCGAATTGGTCTGCGTATCCATTGTAGTATTCCTCAAAGACATCCATGGAGAAGAGAGCCAGTTCGAGCAATCGGCGCGTATGGAGTTCGTGCAGATGCGGCTTTGAGTTCTTGAGAAATTGCAGGCCCCACTTGAACAGGGACGGGATAGCTTTTGGCTTGATCCGCAGTGCGGAATTTTGTGTCACGATTGACCTCAAAAGCGTGGGTAATATCCCTGGCGAATTCCATGGCATGGTCTGTGAAGGCACCAGCATCGCACCGTTTGCAAAGTTGGCACCGAGACCGACATCTTCGTTGGCCTCCACCAACACGACCGAGCAGCCGCGTTTGGCCAATCGGTGGGCCGATGTGATGCCAATCAGCCCACCGCCGATTATGAGCGCGTCCGCTTTCACGGCTTGTCCGTGATATGCGCGTAGGCGACGATTTCAACTTTGGCTTCCGGTGCTAGAATTTCAGCAACGACGACCGTCGCCCAGTTTGCAGGAACAGAGTTTTGCATACCAACTTCTTTCTATTCTGGCTGGTGTTTTGGCGGCGCTAGGAGCCGAAGAACATGTTCGGCAACCAAAGAGCGATTCCAGGGATAAATGTGGTGATCAGCAAAGTTGGCAGCCAAGCAAACACGATGAAAATCAGTGTCGGCCAGATCAGTTTTCGAACCGGCACGCCTGTCACTTGCGATCCGAGATACAGAAGCGGTGCCGTTGGCGGCGTGATGTTGCCCATGCCAAGATTAACACCAAGAACTGCGGCAAAGTGGATTGGATCCATTCCAGCCCCCACGGCGATGGGCAGCAGAAGCGATGCGCTGAGGATGATTCCACTGATATCGTCCATCAGCATACCAATCAAAAGCATGACCAGATTGAGCATCAGGAAAATCATTATTGGGTTATCTGAAATGGAATAGATCAGATCCTCGGCGAGGCTGGGAATATCTTCGAAAATCAGGAAGCGACTGGCGATTAAGACTGTGAAGATCATGACCATGACCACGCCGACCATAATCGCCGAATGTTTCATACTTTCATAGAAAGTTTTGAGTGTCAGGCCGCGGTAGACGAGGAAGCCCACCGGAATGGCATAAATTACGGCGACGCCAGCGGCTTCGGTGGGCGTCATGATGCCACCATAAATGCCGCCCAGAATGATCAGTGGCATCAGGATCGCCGGTGTTGCGATGGCTGTCTTACCAGCAAGTGCACGGAAGAAACGGTCCGGAACTTCGGTAACCAGAATCTCGGTATCCTTCCGAAGGATCACGAAATTCACGATGATCAACAGGGTCATAAGGATCAGTCCTGGTACGACCGTTGCGAGGAAACACTCAAGAACGTTCAACTGACCGACCCAAGCATAGAGCAACTGTGCTCCGCTTGGCGGAATCAATAGGCCTAGAGGACTCGCACTGATCACCAATGCGCCGGAAATGCCTGCGGGATACCGTGCCTTGCGCAGATGCGGCATGATGATCGAGCCGATGCAGGTCAGTGTGGCGGCACCGCTGCCCGAGATTGCGCCGAACATCGCACTGGCCACGACCGAGGCAGCACTTAGCCCGCCGCGGAGATGGCCGAACATAAGCTCTGCAATCTCGACAATCGGCTTTGCAATTTTGCCCCGCTGCATAATATCGCCAGCCATGATGAAAAGAGGAATGGCCAGCAGGATAACTGAATTCATCTTCCAGTGGCCCGTCGCGAAGAACCCAGAGACATCGTACCCTCCGGTATAGGCCAGAAGGATCAGCACACCGCCAAAGGCCAATGGAACCGAGACGCCGATTGCCAGCAGGACGCAGATAAGGATTATGGCGATGAGGATTACCATGTCACAATCTCCTGCTCATCAGGCTCCGCCTGTCGCGCTTTCGCCATGGCCTCGGCATATCGTTCGGGGCCCACGCGCAGCATCAGGAAGATCGACAAGGCGCTGTAGAACGCCATAAACACGAACCCCACGAAAATTCCAAAGCGTGGAACAATAAACGGAATCTTCAGGGCGATGGTGGTTTTCCATCCAGGATATGCCGCGATCTCATCCGCAATCATCAGCCAAGCCCAGTAAACAAGTACCAGCGTTATCGACAACTCGATGATCTGGATCACGAGCTTGCGAAGCCACAGCAGTGTTGAATTTTCGGTGACTGTATCAAGAAGATCGGCGTTGATCTGTTTGTCGTAATAAGTGCCAAGCGCACTGCCCAGGAAGAAGATCCAGAAGCAGATTGGCATGAGCCATTCTTCGTAGGCAAAAAGATCGCGTTCCAGAACATAGCGAAACAGCACTACGAAAAAGAATGTGATCGGCAGTATCGGGAGAGCGACGCTCACCAGGACCGACTTGATCCGAACCATCAGCCGAACGAACCGGCTCAGACCGGGTGGCAATGCATCTTCAAATAGTACCATTTAAAGTTCACTCCCCGTTAAGAGGGGGATGCCAGACAATCACGGCATCCCCAATTTATGAGCAACCTAAGAAAATCTTGGTTAATTGGCCGTCAGTTCGTCGATAAGGTCCTGCCCAACCACGTCAGCCAGTTCCGGCCAAACGTTTTCCTGGATGTGGGCGACCATCGCAGCGCGCTCTTCAGGGCTGTACTCAAGGATTTCCCAGCCGGCTTCTTTCAACTGCTCGACGAAGCCTTCATTGCGCTCCCAGGCTGTGTTGATCGCAACGCTGGCGGCTCTCTCGACGGCGGCCCGGATAACGTCACGCTGTTCCTGGTTCAGCTTCTCCCAGGACTTGCCACTGGCATAGAATGATGACGCTTCCATAGCCGTGTTCACGGGAATAAAGTATTTCCCAACTCCGGCGGCCGCGAAGGTCGAATAGGCCCATTCCGGCGTACAGCAGATCGCTCCGTCGATGACGCCAGATTGGAGCGCTGGCAGAACCTCCGCCCAGTTCATCGTTGTCGTCCGGTACCCGAGGCTTTCGGTGGTCTTTTTGGCGACCTCTGAACTCCAGACGCGGATGTTCATGCCCTTATCACCGAAACCGGCATAATCGGTAGGTTTTTCGTTCGCTACAATACCGACCAACCCTTCGGCAGTATTGGCAAGAAAGACCAGCCCCAAGTCGTCCATGATCCCGCCCAGAATCGTATTCAGCTTGGACTTCGGGTCTCCATAGACCGCTTTCAACTCGTCAAAAGTTGTCACCAACCCTGGCAGGTTAATGAATTCCAGACGAGGATCGGCCTGAGCGTAGATGGACGCTTGTACAAGGTCGATATTGCCGCGAATTGCATCTTCGATCAGCTCTTCGCCGGACCCCAACTGTGAGGCCGGGAAATAGGAGATTTTCACGCCTACGTCTGCGCCTTCAATCTCTTTGATCATGTTTTCGACAATCCCGTGGCCAAAGTGGCTGACTGGATAGGTCCCAGCCAATTTCAGCCTGACCGTGTCGGCAAGGGCTGTTGTTGCAAGGAGCCCTGACAACGCCAGACCCGAGACTATACCGAATGCATATTTTTTGAGTTTCATAGTTTTCCTCCTGTTAAAACTGCGCTTGCGCTCCGGAATGCGTAAACTGCGTTCCGTCGGTGTCACTTCAAGTTAATCGATTAACTTGTACAAATCAAATTAAATCGATTAACTTGAATTCTTCATGAGGCGGCTTACATGAAGAAGTGTTGGTAATTACTACCCTAGGCAATCATAACCATAGGTAAAATAGCAAGAATGCAGAAGCCGTCCCTTAGTCAAATCGCAAAACAGTTAGGACTTTCCACTGCAACTGTCTCTTTAGCGATGAAGGAAAACAGCCGAATATCAGACCAGACGCGTGCCAGGGTCAAAGAAGCACTGCGCGAATCAGGCTATGTCTATCAGCGTTCCGGGGCAGGGTTGAGGAAGTCAAAGACCGACACGGTGGGTATCGTGCTTAATAACGTGTCCGACCCGTCCTTCAGCGAGCTTCTGGGATCGATTGAAGGTGAACTTGCCAAAGAAGGGAAAACGGTCTTCCTGTGCAATACGGATGAAAAGGTGGAGAGACAATCCGAATTTATCAGGAAAATGTCTGAGTACAATGCAGATGGCATCGTCCTGGTTCCAGCGATGGGAACTCAGGCGACCGACCTGGAAGAGATGAAGAAATTCAGCCCCCCAATAGTGTGTGTCGCGCGAGAGATCAGTGGCTATCCCATCGATTCAGTCGTGGTTGATGAGACACTTGCGGGTTACACGGCGGCAAAACATCTGCTTAACCTTGGTCACAGACGCATTGCCGCTGTTGGCGGCACAGTCAATATTTCCCCATTTAACCGTCGCATGAAAGGCATCAGGCAAGCATTTGACGAAGCGGGTCAAGAGTTTGATCGTGCGCTTGTTTTCGAATGCCGCCCTGTTCGTGCTCAGGGATACGAAGCAGCG
>CALCGO010000403.1 GCA_937901055.1 uncultured Rhodobacterales bacterium | reverse complement strand
ATCATCGATAAAATCGTTTCGGCCGTAGGCCGTCGCGTCGATGAAAGCTCACCTTACGTGGATGCGCGCCTATCTGACGGTTCACGTTTCAACGCGATGGTCCCCCCCTGTGCGGTTGATGGATCGCTTGTTTCCATTCGTAAGTTTACAAAAGAAAAGCTGTCGGTTGATCAATTGATCAAGTTTGGCGCCTTTACTGAGGCCATGGCGACGTATCTTCAGGCAGCCGTGGCCACACGGCTGAATATCATCGTGTCCGGTGGTACAGGTTCTGGTAAAACGACAACTTTGAACGCGCTTTCCGGTTTTATCGGCGATGAAGAACGCATCGTTACCATCGAAGACACCGCCGAGCTTCAACTACAACAAGTACATATTGGCCGAATGGAAAGCCGTCCGCCCAACGTTGAGGGTAAAGGCGAGGTCAGCCAACGCGATCTGCTTCGGAACGCCCTTCGTATGCGCCCTGACCGCATTATCGTGGGCGAGACGCGTGGCGATGAGGTTATCGACATGTTGCAGGCCATGAACACGGGCCACGATGGCTCAATGACAACGATTCACGCCAACTCCGCACGTGATGCCGTTTCGCGTTTGGAAAACATGATCGCCATGACGGGGGTTGAGCTTCCGCTGATCGCCAGCCGTGCGCAGATTTCCTCTGCGGTTGACCTGATGGTACAGATCAGCCGCCTGCCCGATGGGTCGCGGCGTATGGTTTCCATCACCGAAATCACCGGGATGGAGGGCGAGATCATCTCCATGCAGGAAATCTTCAAGTTCCAACGCACGGGCATGGACGAGGATGGTAAAATTCAAGGTAAATTCGTTTCTGGCGGCCTTCGTTCGCACTTCACGGAGCGTTTCCGCCAATGGGGCTATGATTTGCCAAGCAGTATTTATACTGACGCGAATTTGTAAAAAAGGTAGATCACATGAGTTTACAACCACTTATTTACGCTTTGATCTTCGTCGGCGTGTTTTTCATGATCGAAGGCATCTATCTGGCCTTCTTCGGAAAATCGGTACGTCTCGAATCCAAGGTTAACCGTCGTTTGCAAATGTTGCAAAATGGTGAAAACCCTGAAGAAGTCATGGAAAACCTGCGTAAAGAACGCGAACAACATCGTGACGCAAAAAGCTTGCCACTGATTGCTCCGTTATCCGAGAAAGCGGCACAGGCAAATATCGCCTTCACGCCTTTGGCTTTAATCGGAGTGATGGTTTTCGTCGGTATTATGGCATTTGTCGGACTGACGCTGTTCACAGGCACCGGTATACAGCTCCGCATCGGTATTTCTGTCGTGATGGGCTACGGCGCGGTGTACACATGGCTTCGAAACAAGGCAAAGAAACGTCTGGATTTGTTTCAAGAACAGCTACCAGATGCGGTTGAGCTGATCGTTCGATCACTCAAAGTTGGCCACCCGTTTTCCAGCGCGATTGCTGCTGTAGCATCCGAAATGCCAGACCCACTCGGGACGGAATTCGGCGTTCTTGCGGATGAATCCACCTACGGAATGGATATTACGGAATCGCTTGATAAAATGGCAGAGCGTATTGACCTTCAGGATTTGCGCTTCCTTGCCGTTGCTGTGAAAATCCAAGCTCAGGCGGGTGGTAACCTTGCTGAAATTCTTGCTGGCTTGGCCAAGGTTATTCGGTCTCGCTTCAAACTGTTCCGGCGCGTTGACGCGATCACAGCCGAGGCGAAGTGGTCAGGTTGGTTCCTGTCGATCTTCCCAATTTTAGCACTGGTAATGATTAACGTATCGCAGCCCGGATATTACGACGGTGTTATGTCAACGCCGGTATTCGTTCCTGCGGCGATTGTGGTTGGCATCTTCTTACTTGTGAACGTCATATTCATGAAAATCATGGTTGATATTAAAGTTTAGATGTCTCTGGGGGCAAGCTATGGAAATGATATTACAAATTTGGGAATTCTTGAGCGCCATGATTGGCCCAAGTGCGCCTTTCTTCGTGATCGGGTATTTCGGGATATTCTTTATTCTTGTCGCCCTCCCCGTTCTGTTCAAGAAAGAGGTTGATCAGTTCTCACGCCTACCGACGAGACGCGGAGCAGCAGCAGCGGCTGCAGGTGGCGGCGATCAATCCAGCAAGCTTCGATTTGAAGCTGGCAAAGGCGAGATGCTTGATAAGTTTTCCGAGTATCTCGAGCCACAAGGCGAAGACGAGCTGTCTGCGGCGCGCCTTAAGCTAATTCAAGCCGGATATCGCGGCCCCTCCGCAGTTCAAACTATGAACTTTGCCAAGATGATGATGGGCGTCGGATTTCTGGCCGTTGGTGTGCTTTACGTTATGGTACAACCTGGCGAACCGACCATGTCCAGCATGTTGATGACAATTCTGATTCCCGGTGGGGTCGGATATATGTTGCCCTCTTACTGGGTCGAACGACGTCTTCAACAACGTCAAGAGGACGTGACCAACGGCTTTCCGGATTCTCTCGATTTGATGCTGGTTTGTGTCGAAGCGGGACAATCCCTCGATCAGGCAATTTTGCGCGTGGCAACGGAAATGAAAGTCTCCTCTCCAACATTAGCCGAAGAATTTGAAGTGGTTGCCAACGAAATGCGCGCCGGTAAAGACCGTGTTCAAGTGCTGCGCGATATGGCTGAACGCTGCGGAGTTAACGATATTAGTTCATTTGTGACCGTACTGGTTCAGTCCGCCAACTTCGGTACGTCCATCTCGGATGCGCTTCGTGTTTATGCCGACGAGATGCGCGACAAGCGCGTACTACGTGCCGAAGAAAAAGCGAATGTTCTGCCGACAAAACTAACCATCGGAACCATGCTGTTTACGGTTCCACCGCTACTGATCATTATGGTTGGTCCCTCGATTTACGACATCTACGTGAATCTCCTCGGGGAGAACTTCTGATCTTTCGTTTGGCTGTTACAGTTTCTCTTCTTGTAACGCTGGGCGCATGCCAGCCGACCAACTTTGCGTTGACACCAGATGATCGCTCTGGCCCGCCCGTCCCGCTTGGTACACAGCGTACACAAAGTGTCGACGGTATCACGGTTGGCCACCGCTTAATGGAAGCCGAAGAATACGAACTAGCCTTATCTGCCTACCAACGCGCCGCTTCCGAAACCGGCGTTAACGCCGAAGTTCTAAGTGGCATGGGGTCTGCTAATTTGCGTTTGGGGCGATTGCAACAAGCCCGCACTTTGCTTGAAAAAGCCGTCGCGCAATATTCCAAGTCCGCTTCTGCGTGGAACAATTTTGGCGTCGTTTTGATTAACCTTGGCGATTACCAGCAGGCTCGACAGGCTTTTCGCGTTGCTTTTGGAGTCGATAATGGCAACTCGGCGCTGATCCGTCAGAACCTGATCCTCGCGAATCGCCTTATTGACGAACAATCGGCGGAAATCGCCCGAGAATACGACTTTTCACTGGTCCGATACGGAAACGGCAGTTATCTTTTGTTAGGAAACAAATAAAAAGGGGCGAGCAGATGAGCCTTACAATTTTACGAACGCTAGGCGCAGGCCTTGCCTTAAGCATTACGCTTGCTGGTTGTACTGAAATGACCGACGCGGAAAAGAATGCCGACCTTGGCTCCGTCAATGTAATCGACGCAACAGGCCTGAACGACATTATGTTAAACCTCGCCAACCCGGCCGAGGCTGTTGCATTCTTTCGCGATTCACTCGCCGCTGAACCCGGACGCATTGACCTGAAAAAGGGATATGCGCAAGCACTTGTCCAGAACAAGCAATACGCCGAGGCCGCGCTTATTTATGAACAGCTTATTGAAGACGGGCATGCAGACAGCCGCGACCGCCTGAATTACGCAGACGCGCTGGTTCGCAATGGCGCGTGGGAAGAGGCGCGCGTGCAACTCGACGCCATCCCGCCAACAGTTGAGTCGTTTGACCGATATTTCCTTGAAGCGCTGGTTGCTGACCACAACAAGGAATGGGAAAAGGCTGATAATTTCTATGACATCGCTAGAGGCTTAACTACTCGACCGGCGCAAGTTTTGAACAACTGGGGGATTTCCAAGTTGGAACGTGGCCAGTATTCAGCCGCCGAAAAGCTGTTCAAACAGGCCATCGCTTCGGATTCTAAAATGTTCACAGCCAAGAACAACCTTGTGATTACGCTTGGAAAACAAGGCATTTACCGCCTGCCAGTCATACCAATGAATGATAAAGAGCGTGCAATCTTGCTGTATAATCTGGCTCGTGAGGCTATCCGCAATGGCGACGTAGATATTGCCCGCGGGCTTTTGTCAGACGCTATCGACATTCACCCGCAGCACTTCGAAGCTGCCGTATCGCTGTTGGCATCGCTATGAATCTCGATATCATCTACACAGATTACATTTTTCTAGTTGTTGCCACACCGTTTACGCTTTGGTCCGCTTGGAGCGACCTTAAGTTCATGAAAATACCTAATATTTTGGTACTTTTGATGACCGGTGCGTTTTTGATTTCCGGCGCAATATTGCTACCATTTGATGTGTATCTATGGCGTCTTCTTGGTGGTTTTATCGTTCTGGTTATCGGCTTTACCCTATTTTCGTTTGGTGGAATAGGTGGTGGCGACGCCAAATTTGCGGCAGCCATGGCCTTGTTCATCGATCACAACCACATCGCGTCTTTCCTGCTCGAGCTGGCAATGTTCGCTCTGCTTGGTGTTATACTTCACAAGATGGTCGGGAAGATCGGTTTCCTGAACCCGATCACGGATAATTGGGAATCTTGGCGGGTTGAAAAGACATCCAAGGTAAAGAATTTCCCGCTGGGTTTAGGGATGAGCGCTGCGTTAATATTTTATCAACTCTCCGTCGTGGGCCTTTTTTTAACCTCGACGGCAGCTTGACGGAATGTGTGAATGACCCGTTAATACTCTAAGTTCCGCCGCAATTTGGCGGTAATACACGTTTGATATTTTTCATCTCTGCATTGCGTCAACACGACAATACGCGTTAAAATTAAATTGATACGGTTTCTGGTCACGAAGGAGAAAGCAATATGGAAGGACATAAACACGAGGCGTTTAAGCCCCCCGTACCTTTGCAGCTGTCCGAGATTGGCCTTGAGATGACTCTCATGACCGGCATCTTGCTGAAAACAATTTTTCGGCGGAACCTGAGTGACATCATTGATATTGCCGACGCCTTGTCCGTTTCTGTTCCAATCGCGCAGGAATTGGTTGATGAAATCCGCGAAAACGGGTTGATCGAAACGCTGGGCGCACGCGGAGCTTCAACCACGGCGACCATGCGCTATCAGCTAACCGATTCAGGGAAATCCCGTGCGCTCGATGCACTTCAACAATCAGAGTACTACGGATCACTTCCTGTACCGCTAGCGGATTTTTGGAAGCAAACGGAACGCCAGAAGGTTAAAGACGTAAACATCCGGCGTGAAGATCTCGAAAGTTCCCTATCGCATCTGGTTATGCCCGACGGCATGCTTGCCCAGCTTGGCCCTGCAGTTAACTCTGGCAAATCCATCCTGTTATTTGGCCCTCCGGGAAATGGTAAGTCATCTATCGCTAACGGGATTCGGGATTCACTTGGCGATAACATTTTCCTTCCCAAATTTCTTGAGTATTCCGGACAGGTTATTTCACTTTACGACCCGATCATCCATACTTTGGCAAAAACTGAAGAATTTGACACCACCGCGCTGCGCCGTCTTGGACCAACCTTTGACCAACGCTATGCGCTCTGCCGTCGCCCCTCGGTTATGAACGGTGTTGAGCTGACGCTTTCAATGCTCGATCTGATTTATAACCCTGTTTCGCGTACGTATCAGGCGCCGTTGCAGCTGAAAGCCACGGGCGGCGTGTTTATCGTGGACGACCTTGGTCGCCAAGCCGAACCCCCACAGGCGTTAATCAACCGTTGGATTGTTCCGATGGAACAACATTTCGATATTTTGACCCTGCAATCGGGGCAGAAATTCATGGTGCCTTTCGATACGCTCGTAATCTTCTCGACTAATATGGTGCCCACCGAAATGTTCGATGGCGCGGCTTTGCGGCGTATTTATTATAAAATCAAAGTGGATAATCCGAGCCGCGACGATTTCATCAAGATTTTCGTCAAGACTTGCCGCCACTACAAAATGCGCCCCGATGAAGAGGTTATGAAATATTTGCTTAACACGAAGTATCCCGCGGTGGACAACCAGTTTGCGTCGTACCAAGCCCCCTTCCTCATCGACCAGAGCCTATCAATCTGCGATTATGAAGGTTACGAGCCACATATGAGTCCCGAACTGATTGACCGAGCTTGGGAGAACCTGTTTGTCGACGACTGATCGCGCAACCGTCACGCACAACGGACCGATCGCCCACGTGGTTCTGAACCGCGCAGACAAACGTAACGCGCTTGATCAAGCGATGCTTGAGGCCATTGCTGACACGATCGGGCAACTCTCGAACGCACGCGAGACACGTGCAGTTGTCCTGTCTGGTGACGGCGAGGCATTCTGTGCCGGTCTCGATTTCATGAGCTTTGCCGCAATGTTGCAAAACCCCGACAGCGTCGATTTCATGGCGCGTTCACATAACGACGCCAACTTGTTTCAGCACGCATCCACTGGCTGGCGCGATCTACCGATGCCGATTGTCACGGCTCTGCACGGTGTTGCTTTTGGCGGCGGCTTCCAGATCATGCTCGGCGCAGACATCCGTGTGGCTGCGCCCGATACCAGGTTTTCGATCATGGAGGCCAAGTGGGGGTTGGTGCCAGACATGGGCGGAATGGCCTTGATGCCCGCGCTGGCTCGCCAAGACATTGTGCGTCGCCTGACTTACACGGCCGAAATATTTGACGCTACACAGGCACTGGAGTGGGGATTTGTAACCGAAGTTGCCGACAATCCCTTAGCCCGGGCAATGGAACTTGCCGAACAGATTGCAGCGCGAAGCCCGGATGGAACACGGGCATCAAAACAGCTAATCTCGGACACGTGGGGCGCGGATCGTGCCAGCACATTGATGGCTGAATCCGTCGCCCAGAAATCCGTGCTGGGTCGGGAAAATCAGACGGAGGCCGTGATGGCCAACTTCGAAAAGCGCCCTCCTAACTTCAAGGACTAGAATATGCCTAAAATCGGAATCGCCGGCTGTGGCCGCATGGGGTTTCCCATGGCCAAAGCCCTTCGGGATGCCGGGTTTAATACCCAAGGTTTTGATGTACGGCCGATGACCGAGTTCGGAAGTTTCCAAGGCTCTATGGCCTTGACCCCGACCGATTTCGCAGCAGATTTAACAACCCTTTTCACAGTTGTGCGCGACCAGCAACAAACCGATGATGTGTTGTTCAACGACCAAAAGCTGATCGCCAAAACGGATTCGCTGACCCACATCGTCATCAGTTCCACGCTATCGCCTAAATATGTCCGTGAACTCCGCGCACGCGTCCCGCTGCACATCAAGCTGATAGACGCGCCAATGTCAGGTGCAGCTATCGCGGCCGAAGAAAAACACCTGTCCTTCATGTTGGGCGGAGAGCCGGAAGATATTGCGCACATCCAGCCGTACCTAGACGCCATGGGGAAGCATTTTCACCTGATGGGCGGGTTTGGTGCGGGCATGGCTGCCAAAGTCCTTAATAACCTGTTAGCGGCCAGCTCTACGGTCGCCACACGGCTTGTACTGGACTGGGCCGATGAACTGGGAATTGAAGAAACACGGTTGCTAGACCTAATGCACACCAGCTCCGGTCAAACGTGGTTTGGTAGCAATTTCAACGACATCGAATTCGCACGTGATGGTTTCGATACAGAGAACACTATCAGCATCTTGAAAAAAGATGTCGAGGCCGCGATGGACGGCGCCCCTGACAACGCAGACGTTAATCTGCCGTTAACCCTGATCGCGATGATCGAAAAGTTACGCCCGCGTTAACTTTCGTCTTCTTCAATCGCGTATTTGCTGAACACACCCATTTGACTGAATATAAACACGAATGTGGCCACCGGCAGTGCGAAGGTTTTGAAATTCACCCAGATGTCTGTGCCAAAGCCGCGCCAGACGATCTCGTTAACGATTGCTAAACCGACAAAAAACAGGGCGAACCGCTTCGTAAAAATGGTCCAACCTTCAGGCTGCAACGGCATGGAATCTTCCATCACATATTGCAGATAGCTTTGACCACGCATTAAGCCAAAACCGAGGATTGCCGCGAACAGCGTGTAAAGGATCGTCGGTTTCATCTTGATGAACGTGTCGTCTTTTAGCCACAGCGTCAACCCGCCCATCACCACGACAACCACCGCCGTCATCACAGCCATCTTCGGTAGGCTGCGGGTTAACACCCAACTGATAGCCAGCGAAATCAGGATTGTCGGAATGAATATGCCCGTCGCAAACAGAAGCTGGGCCAACTGACGCGCCTCATCCGTGGCGCCATCCGGCACAGTCGCAAACTTATACGATACGAAGAATATCATAATCGGCCCCATCTCAAGGGCCAGCTTCAATAGCGGGTGTATTTTTTTCTTTTCCATAACGCCTCTTAGCCTCTCTATCCGCCGAATTCCACTACTACGGCTCCTGCCGCGATAATGGCCATCAAACTGGCCCGTACGGGGCCCACGGTTTCTTTCAGGAACAACCAGCCGATCAGCGCGGCAAAGACAGTCGATGTCTCGCGCAGCACGGCGGCCTCGCCAACTTTGTCCAACCTTGTCGCCAACATGACTGCACCAAAACTGATGAATGCAATCAGCGCTCCTATGAAACCTTTTCTTAACAAAGGTCCCGGGGCTGGCGGGTTGTCCATTCGTTTCCAATGTATGAACGAGATGATCGGGAATACCCAGCCGTCTACCACAAAGAACCAAAACAGGAAGGTGAACGGATCAGGTGTAGAGCGCATCCCGAGCGCATCAACCGTCGTGTAAATCGCAACGATCACCCCGGTTAGAAATGCAAACCCGAGCGCGGAGATCAACACATGCCGTCCGACATCCGTTTTGTGTAGGTTCCAGCCAGCCAGCGCAAAAATCCCGCCGGACAACAACAACACGCCACCCCATTGTATGGGCGTAAACGTCTCGCCGAAGACAAAACCTGCGGCGATTACCGTTACCAGCGGGCCTGTGCCGCGCACAACCGGATAGACCACCGTATAGGCCCCGCGCGAATACGCCATCGCCATGAAATACTTGTAGGCAACATGGATCACCCAAACGGCGAACAGTATCAACCAGACATGCGGCTCTGGCAGCGGGAACACGAACAATGCAATCGGAAGTGCGATCAAGAAATAGAAGATATCAATCGCACCGCGCATCAGCCAAGGGTCATACCGCCCCTTCTGCAACGCGCCAAAAACCGAATGCGCCACCGCCGAGGTCAGCGCCAACATCATCGCCAGCCATTTTCCATACTCCGTCCCCTCGACCGAGAGGATGAAGTCGCTCACAAGGTTGCCCCTGTCAGCGCGCGTGCAAATTCGTCAGGGTCAAAAGCTTGAAGGTCTTCAATGCTTTCGCCAACCCCAATCGCGTGGATAGGCAGGCCGTATTTATCCGCCAGTGCCACCAGCACGCCGCCTTTCGCCGTGCCGTCTAGTTTCGTCATTACCAAACCACTAACG
>CALCGO010000402.1 GCA_937901055.1 uncultured Rhodobacterales bacterium | reverse complement strand
TCTCGAACTCGGTAATATCAAACTGAAATATAGGCCTTATACTGAGGTCTCATAAGATTAATTTTTCACAACGAGTTCGCAAGGCGGTTTAGCAAAATGTGTCTCGTATAGATTACATCGCTTCACTGTAAGCGGCTAAGGTGTGAATATTCGACAACGCTTCATCAGGCACTTTCAGGATCTTCCCGGTGGACGTTTTAGCCGACAACCGCTTGCTCGTTCATGGGTTACCACTTGTGACCCCATCAACTTTACTCAGCACAAGGCATAAAAAAACGGCGCCAACTAGGCGCCGTTCAATCCGATATTACTATCGAAAATCTAATTAGCCGTTGTTGTCGTCTTGCATAACCAAGAAGATCAGAGCAATGGCAAGAAGTGGTAGCAACCACACGCCGGAACCGCCCATGGAGCCTGCTTCTTCGGCAACCATTTCCATTTCAACTGGTGCTACCATAGCAACGGAACCAGCGAATGCTGTGGATGCTGCGGCTGTAATTGCGGCTGTAAGTGCTGCGAGTTTCATAGGAATATCCTCCAATAAGATGACGTCTGCTTAAACTCGCTTATCGAGCTGCGCAAACACAGAAAACTACATGGTTCTTCTAGCTGCTCTTTTTGGACATTGCAACTATAGAAGAATCACTTAAAAAACAGGTGAATACTGCGCTATATTAGCAACACTTGCGTGCCAACTTTTGCAAGTTCGAACAGCTCTTCGATGTCGTCATTATAGAGGCCGATACAGCCATTCGAAGACTGGCGGCCAATCTTGCGCGTGTCGTTCGTTCCGTGAATGCGGTAATACTGCCAGCTTAGATAAAGCGCGTGTGTTCCAAGCGGGTTTTCCGGGCCAGGGCCAATGTAATCAGGCAGGTCAGGATTGCGCTTTAACATTGACGGCGTCGGACGCCAATCCGGCCCCACGCGCTTGCGCACAATGCTCGTGCGACCCAAACGGGTCAAATCCGGTGTAAGCGGCACACTCACAGGGAAAACCTTGTGGTACGCTTCGCCTTCAGGCCAATAATGCAACGTGCGGCCCTTGGTGTCGACAAGAATCGCGCCTTTGCGAAGGCTCGCAAAATGGCCCTGCCAAGAGCGGATTGAATAATTGTTCGTGCGAATTTCAACGGTACCCGCTGCAGGAGCTTCTTCCTGCGCACGCAAAATTCCGGGAGCTGCGACACCGAAGGCCGCTACTGATGCCGCAAAATGGCGGCGTGTAATCACAGACTTTTTAATTGTTGTCATTGAATCATTTCCTATCTCAATTCCGGCGCACCATATGGGATAGCAAGAGTTTAGGCAATTCACACTATGTTCAATACATAGTTGGGCGAAAATCCGCTATTTGAATCCCGTCACCATTCGCTGTAGACAGGGCCGAATATATTTTTCAGGAGTACCCCGATGTTTCGTTTAAGTGCTATTTTTACTTCCCTATTGCTGACTCTCGCCGCTTGTACCGATCTGCCGACCGGGACATATGAAGGCAACGCACAATCCGGTGCCATCGCCAGTTTTGGGTCCGGTGGTATTCGTTTACGCCATATGGATGCGCTGAACGCCCTTCGGGTGGAGCGCGGCGTGCAGCCATTGCAACTGTCCGCAGCCTTGAACGCTGCCGCTGACACGCATGCACGAGATATGTCTAGACAACAGCGAGCCTGGAACTTCGGGTCTGATCGTACCTCACCGCAAGAACGGGCGACGCGGGCAGGGTTTAATGGAATTGTACGCGGCGAAAACGTTGCCGAAACTTTCAAAAGTGAACTTCTGGTACTGCAAACATGGCTGGATGATCCAGCGTCACGCGCAACCATCCTCGATCCCGAGGCGACACATCTTGGTTACGGTTGGTATCAAGAACCTAACGGCAAAATTTGGTGGGTCGAGGTACTAGCTCAGGCATTCCCCGAGCCAGTTCTTATGGCCGAATTGCAATAGGGGTTCCAAGTGGAACCATCGCCCAAATCTCCTCGATCTCCCGGTTGGTGACCGAGATGCAACCAGCCGTCCAGTCCTGCTTGAAACGGTTTCGAAAGCTGACTGGGCCACCGTGGATGAAAATATCTCCGCCGGGGTTAAGGCCCTTGGCGCGGGCCTCGGCCATGTCGTTCACATCGGGGTAGGATATGCCCAAACTCAGGTGATACGCGCTGTTTTCGTTGCGGCGGTTGATGAAATATGTTCCCTCGGGCGTGCGACCATCACCTACTTCGGTTTTGTCGCCACGGGGGGTGAAACCAAGATCGACATCATAACTGCGTAGCAAAACCGGTTTTCCATCGACGGCGCGGTATAACCCCAGCCTACGCTTAGATTTAAACACCACTAGAAATTCAGCCATCGGTAACGAGCGACTGGAAGCCGTCGGTTCAGCCGCAGTCGCATTGGCGATACCCATCGCCAACGAGGCCGAAAGAACGGTGCGTCGATTAAAGTCTGTCATTAGTCTGCTCTTGCCTACGAAGGCGCTTTGCGCCCATTATTTTCTTTAGCGTACAGGTTTTTCCGGTTAACTTCCAGCCACCACTTAACCAGCTGCGAAAAATCGCGCGAGGTTTCGCCTAGAGCCCTGCTTCTTCGGCAATTTTCTTGCGGCTTTTACGCGCGCGTTCGGTTTCGGATTTCAATTGCCCGCAGGCGGCCATGATGTCCTCGCCGCGCGGACGTCGAACTGGGCTGGCGTAACCCGCCGCGTTTACGATATCGCCAAACGTCTCGATCCGTTTCCAATCGGAACGCTCGTAGGGTGAGCCCGGCCAAGGGTTGAACGGAATCAGATTGATCTTCGCCGGAATGCCCTCGATCAACTTAACCAGCCGGTGCGCGTCGTCATCGCTGTCGTTAACGCCTTTCAGCATCACGTATTCGAACGTGATCCGTTCGGAGTTCGACAAGCGTGGGTAGTTCCGCAAGGCATCCAGCAAAGCCGCTATATCCCAGCGCTTGTTGATCGGCACCAGTGTGTCGCGGACCTCGTCGGTCGTGGCGTGGAAGCTTACGGCAACCATACAGCCAATTTCTTCGCCCGCGCGGGTGATTTCAGGCACGACACCGGAAGTAGACAGAGTGATACGCCGACGCGAAATCGAGATCCCCTCGGGGTCCATCGCGATCTTCATCGCGTCGCGTACATTTTCGAAATTGTACAAAGGCTCGCCCATGCCCATCAGCACTATGTTGGACAACATGCGCTTATCGAACGGTGTGTTATCCCATTCGTTCAGATCATCGCGTGCAACAAGTATTTGCGCCACAATCTCGCCCGCTGTCAGGTTCCGCACCAATTTCTGCGTGCCGGTATGACAGAACGAACATGTCAGCGTGCAGCCAACTTGCGACGATACACACAACGTTCCACGATTCTTCTCGGGGATATAAACAACCTCAACCTCGTGGCCACCCGCGATCCGCAACAAGTACTTGCGCGTGCCGTCTTTGCTTATCTGCTTCGTGACGATCTCTGGCCGTTCCAGTGTGAACATTTCGGCCAACTCGGCACGGTAAGCCTTGGACAGGCTGGTCATCAGCCCAAAATCTGTCACGCCTTTGAAATACAACCAGTGCCATATCTGTCCGACCCGCATCTTCGCCTGTTTTTCGGGTGTGCCCATCGCGATCAAGGCATCGCGCATAGCCTCTCGGGACAAACCGATAAGGCTAGGCTTTCCGACCACATCTTTACGCGGAACGGTCAGGTTATCAGGTGTGATTGGCGCAGACATTGCAACTTCCTTAAAACGCATCACGCCCCCCGCGGTATGCGAGAGGCGTAGATTTTCTTAGCAGTATAGACCGATTGGTCTTACTTGCACAGCTCCATAGCTTTTTCGACGGCGGCCGTAAAGCCGCGCAACGAGAACGTGTCGATTGTCGTAGTTCCGCGTGCCGAAACACCCGTCACCACAGCATCGGATCCTTTACGCATCGCCGCGATCAGTGCTGCATCTTCCGCCGGCGCTGTCCAAGCGTATTCTTTGTGAACCGCCGCATCAGGGTACATTTCGAATTTCGCGCTGCCGATTTCCATTTTCACGGCTGCTTCGGGCTTCAGCGGATAACCTGCCAGAAAGCTCGGCTCGCCTGCAACGCCTTGTCCGGGGATCACAGAAATATGGAAACGGATTTCACTACGGCTAACCGTTACTTCCTGACCGCCGCGACGCGCTACGCTTTTGGTGGGCTGCGATACGATAAAACAAACTTTTGGATCCTGATCGACATAAACGCTCCAATCGGTGATCGCTTCTACCATCTCCAACTCTTGCGCTTGTGCGCCTGTGCCAAAGGTTAGCCCGACCAACATCGCAGCAACTGCAACACCTCGTGAAAATTTCCAGCTCATAATTTTTAGCCTCCGCTCAAATATAATTGCCATCCGGTGCGCATTTCGCTGCGAATTTCTTCAGACGGCTTGTATTTCAATCACCTGCGGCCCTAATCTAGCCGCAGCACTAGGCGTTTTGCTAGCCCCAAAAAGCTGCTAAATTCAGGGATTGGCAGGGATACGCCGATCTTTTCGCAACATTTACAGGTAAAGAGGCCCAATCCCATGTCATCAGCCGAAACACTAGTCGAAATCTGGCGTGCCGATTTTCTGGAATGTCAGCACCGCGGCCACGCAGTAATCAGTGATGCAACCGGAAATATCATCGCCAGTTGGGGTGATCCAGATCAGGTAATCCTGCCGCGATCCTCCTCCAAGATGCTGCAAGCGTTGCCGTTGATTGAAACAGGCGCCGCGGCCGCATTCGGTCTTGGCACGGAACAGTTGGCACTTTCGTGTGCCTCCCACAGCAGTGCGGCAATCCACACTGACCGCGTCGAGGTTTGGTTAAATAATTTGGGCTTGAACGACGACGATTTCCGCTGTGGCTCGCACCAACCCAAGGACGAAGCTGCGCGGCACGCGCTTCGCGATAACGGTCAGAAACCTTGCCAGATGCACAACAACTGTTCCGGTAAGCATTCGGGGTTTTTAACTGTTAACAAACATCTTGGAGGGCATGCAGATTACGTCGAAATCGACCACCCACTGCAAAAAGCCGTGAAAGACGCATTTGAGGAAATGACAGGGGTGGACACACCCGGTTATGGCGTTGATGGCTGTAATGCTCCGAATTTCGCAACTACGGTCAAAGCACTGGCCCACGCGATGGCGCGTATGGCTGACCCCTCCGGCCTTGGATCGGCGCGTGAGACAGCGGCTCGTGCGTTGGTGTCCGCTATGCGTGAACACCCGCTGCTGGTAGCGGGCGAAGGCCGCGCCTGTTCCGAGCTAATGGCAGCAATGGACGCCAAAGTCGCGGTCAAGACCGGGGCTGAGGGTGTGTACATAGCCATCCTCCCCGAAAAGGGCCTTGGCGTCGCTTTAAAAATCGAAGATGGCGCAACACGCGGGTCTGAAGCTGCAATGGCCGCCATTCTGGTTCGGTTGGGGGTGCTTTCGCCAAATCACCCCATGGCGCAGAAGCGTCTGAACCCACCGATATTAAATTGCCGCGAGGTAAACACCGGTTTCATCCAGCCAAGCGATTCTTTCTATAAGGGTGGTGCCGCGCTTATTTAGCTCGAAACGGCCCGAATCATCTTGCGCTCCAGCACCGATAATACGGTTTTCAGGTCTCGGCCCCGCTTCAAAACCTGCCCGTTCATGCCAATTACGCAATAAATGCCTTGTTTGTTCGCAAGTTTGGGGCGCTTTTCAATGCGGTACACCGGATTTTCGGATGTGTGCCGGAAAATTGAGAAAATCGCGACCTGCTGCTGGCTTGAAATGCCATAATCCCGCCACTCTCCTACTGCGACCATTCGCCCATATAAAGAAAGGATTACAGCCAGTTCTGTTCGGTGATAACTGACCATTTCGGGCGCTATCTTCTTCGCTTTGGATGTCGATATCAGTGTTATTGCCATGTGCCAATTCTGCCCCCAATTTCAGCCGTTTGGCAAGCATTTCGCGCCAATCCCTTCAAATGATTCACAATTTCGCCTCATTTCATCGCTTTTTCGTCACAGTTCAGTCCAAACCGCGCCTTTTTCCGAATCTAAACATTATCTTGTAGCTACAAAGCTTCACCGGCATCGCGCTTATCAGCCCCACCCCGATACGCGATGCCGGTTACATTTAGAAATTGCCTATAACCGCTGTATGGCGGGGCCTCGATTTTTAGTTTACGTGTAGGGCGTAAACAACAGTCAGGCCCCCACCATGCGAAACTTCAGCTCCCCCGGTAGATCAACAGTTATTGCCAGCAACGGTATGTGTGCGACATCACATCCGTTGGCAGCCAAGATCGCAATTCAGATGCTGGAACAAGGCGGTAACGCCGTTGACGCAGCTATCGCTGCCGCCATGATCCTTAACATTGCAGAACCGCAGATGACCGGCCTTGGCGGCGATTGTTTCGTGCTGGTTAAGCCCGCTGGTGTCGAAGAAATCATTGGACTTAACGGGTCCGGGCGCTCCCCTGCGGCATTGAGCAGCGATAGTATTCGCGCGCGACATTCGATCATGCCGGTGCATGGAGTCGAAGCGGTTACCGTTCCCGGCGCGGTTGATGCGATGGTGACTTTGTCGAAGGACTGGGGGAAACTAGGGCTGAAAACCATCCTCGCCCCTGCCATACATTACGCGCAACAAGGCATCCCTGTGGGGGCACGAACAGCATTCGATTGGTCAAGCGGTGCTGCTTTCCTGCAAGGTGTCGCCAAAGATTATTATCTTCTTAACGGCAAGATTCCGACTGAAGGTCAGGTCTTCCGCGCCCCCCAACAAGCCGAGGTCCTGCGCCGTATCGCCATGGAAGGCCGCGGAGGGTTTTATGAAGGCGAAGTGGCGGAAGATATGGTCTCCTCGCTAAACGCGCTCGGTGGAAGTCACACGATGGAAGATTTCGCCAAGACGGCTTGCGATTATGTCGAGCCGATCACGGGCACTTATCGTGGAACGGAGCTGGTCGAACTACCCCCAAACGGTCAAGGCGCTACGGCTATCCTGCTGGGGAACATTTTGGAGCAGTTCGATCTGTCCGCACTTGACCCACAAAGCGCGCAGCGTGTGCATATCGAGGCTGAAGCAACTAAGCTCGCCTACGATGCCCGCAACCGTTTTATCGCCGACCCTGACGATCAAGACGTTCGCCTTGCGCATATGTTGTCACCAGAAACCGCCAGGCAACTTGCAGCGATGGTCGACATGGAAAAAGCGATGGAAGCGCCTGCCGTGCGATCCGAATCCGTGCACAAAGAAACCGTTTACCTGACGGTCGTGGATCGCGACCGCATGGCCGTATCTTTGATCTATTCGATTTTCCATAGCTTCGGTTCCGGCATGGCGTCTGATAAATTCGGCCTGTTGTTCCAAAACCGTGGCGCAGGTTTCACGCTTGAAGAAGGTCACCCGAACGAAGCCGCCGGATCCAAACGTCCAATGCACACCATCATCCCCGCGATGTTGAAGAATGACGGAAAGGTTATCATGCCGTTCGGCGTGATGGGCGGGCAATACCAGTCAACGGGGCACATGCGCATGGTCTCCAACATCGTCGATTACGGGATGACCCCACAAGAATCGATGGATACCCCACGCAGTTTTGCCGAGGCCGGCGAATTGCGACTGGAAGACGGATATTCAGAACAAGTTCGCGCTGATTTGGCAGCGCTTGGCCATAACGTGAAAGTGCTCGACAAGCCGTTGGGCGGCGCGCAGGCGATTTGGATCGACGAAGAAAACGACGTTTTGCACGGCGCATCTGATCCACGTAAAGACGGGTGTGCAATCGGATATTAAGGTGACGCGAGCGGGTGTATGCCCTAGTGCATCTGTCCGCCGACATCGTAGCGGCCGTCAGCCAACGGGCCGAACATCTCGGCCACCTCAGGGTGTTCGACTGGTTCGCCACTGTCGTCTTGCAGCAGGTTCTGCTCCGAAACATACGCAACGTAATATGACATGTCGTTTTCGGCCAGCAGGTGGTAAAATGGCTGATCTTTCACCGGACGGATATCTTCGGGAATGGATTCCCACCACTCGTCCGTATTGTCAAAAGTCGCATCTATATCGAATACCACACCGCGAAACGGGTGGACGCGGTGTTTTACCACCTGACCGAGCGAAAATTTTGCAGACTTTTTCAACATAACTTTGAACCTTTAGATACCGAGTCGCCCTCATATAGACAGGTTGACATTCTGTCCACAGCGCCTGAAATGCTTCGGACACAATAAAGGTAGTATCATGGACCTAATTCTTCAAGTTCTGCAAACCGTCGCGCCTGTATTTATCCTCGGGGGGATTGGGGTGCTCTGGGTAAAGATGGGTTGGGAGTACCGCGTTCAGTTCGTAACCCGCCTAACAATGACGCTATCCGTCCCCGCCCTGATCTTCGTTTCGTTGATGAAAACCGAGATTGATCCGCAAGCGTTGCGCGATACCGCCCTTGCCGCATTAATCACCTATATCGCGGTTGGGTTATTCCTGCTGGTGCTGTTGAAAATGTTGAAGCTGGAGTTACGCACCTTCCTTGCACCGCTTAGCTTCGGAAACACGGGAAATCTGGGGCTGCCGTTGGCGCTATTTGCCTTTGGAACCACAGGGTTTGATTTCGCCGTTGTGATTTTCGCCATTATGGCTGTGCTGTCATTTACCATCGGTGTGTGGGTCGTTTCAGGTGGCGGCTCGCCTGTGTCGGCCATCAAGGAGCCTATCGTTTGGGCTACAATTCTGGGTGGCGTATTCCTGATTAACGGCTGGATGCTTCCGACTTGGACAGTGAATACGCTGGACCTAATCGGCCAAATCGCGATTCCGGTGATGTTGATAACGCTGGGCGTTGCAATAGCGCGACTTAAACCGGGCACATTTGGGCGGGCGATATGGCTATCGACGGTGAAGTACGTGGTTTGCATCGCTGTACCGGTCGCAGTCGGGCTGTTTTTTGCCCTGCCACCAATTGCTTTGGGGGTGCTTATCATACAGGTCTCGACTCCTGTGGCGGTCACGTCGTATATGCTCGCTGAAAAATACGAAGCCGACGCGGATCAGGTCGCAGGACTTGTTATGGTCTCGACTGTGATGTCCATAATTGTGATCCCGGTGCTGTTGGCGTTTCTGATGTAGGCTACAAACATGACACGACGTTCCGAATTGCTGATGCCTGCGGGCAATTTGCGTAAACTTAAGATGGCCGTGCTTTATGGTGCGGATGCTGTGTATCTGGGCACACCGGATATGAGCTTGCGTACCAAGTCGCAGTTCTCGCTTGAGGACGTGATCGAAGGGGTCGAGTTTTGCCACGCCCACGGGAAACGCGCCTATCTGACGTTAAACCTGTTTTCGCACAACAAAGACGTACCGAAACTGGAAGAATACATTGATACGATCCGCGAGGTTAACCCCGACGGGTTGATTATCGCGGACCCGGGAATTTTCCAGTTCGTCAAGGAACACGCGCCTGAATTGCCGCTGCATATTTCGACCCAAGCGAATGTTTCGTCTTGGTTGTCGGTGAAGTTCTGGGAATCCCAAGGGGCGGAACTTGTGGTGCTGGCGCGCGAAGTTTCCTTCAACG
>CALCGO010000401.1 GCA_937901055.1 uncultured Rhodobacterales bacterium | reverse complement strand
ACAGCATCCCACGTCAGTTTTCCAGCGGCAATTCGGCAAGCAACGCCGCCCAAGATGCGCCGTGCATGTCGGGATCAAGGGTTGAACCTTGCACATGGGGGCGGGGCAGACTGAATTTCACCACATGTAAGTTGGCAATGTCAAAACGCTTGATATCTTGGGGGTTCACACCAAAGGCTTTGGCGACAGTAGCACTAGAAAGCCTCGCGATTACATGTTCATAGGCATGAGGTGTGCCGCAGAAGATATCGACCGTTAACCAAAATGGGCCTGCATTTTTGGATCGTATTTTTTGTACTATTTCACCAAGATTAGCCAATTTGTATCTGTTCCAGTCGAAAGGCGCTCATCGGATCATCAAGCGTGAGGATGTGATTGAGGCAAAACTCATAGGTTTGGCCACGGGAAATTTCAGCCGGTGAAAATGGAAAAGCGAAGGTGGGCTGTTCCTCGGCTTGTGTCAGTGGATGGTGCAGCAAATAGGGGTTTAAGAATTGGCCGATTTCCATGGCCAATGCGTTGGATTTTGCAGTGACAATCGCCAGCACGCCTATTTCATGGGGTTGTGCAGCATGGGTTTCCAGCGTGCCAAAGCTGGCGTTCTGACCCATCAGCCGCAGTTCAATTCCAAATTCCTCTGGGGCCAACCCAAGCCGCCTGATAACCTTGCTGCGACATTTGCTGATGATGTCATTGGCCCAGATCTGCGCATTTTTTACATAATGCGCATCGCGCAACAGGCACAACAACACGCATTGAAAACCCGCAGGTCGCGCACCCTCTAGCTTGACGGTATAACGATCTGACGGTACCCATTTTGATCCTGTGACACGCACGCGGGTATCGTCAAGCGCAGCATAGGTCGCGTCTGTTACATCCAGATACCCACCCGGTTCATACAGGATAAACGGGTCAGAATTTTCATAAAGCATATGGGCGGAAACCGTATGGGGCGTGGCTTGCGCGCCATCGGCCAGCGGGATCACAGTAAAGCCGTCATTGTCAAATTCCACCATAACTACGCCGGATTGCGGGTTGGATGCGCAAAGCGCGCCGCATTCGCCGATTTTTGCCCCATGCCATGCGGCCCCTGCATCATTGCCTCGCATTATGGGCAAGGCGGCAATAATGGCGGTATCTGTAGTGCGACCAGCGATTACGATGTCGGCCTTAGTTTCAAGTGCTGCGGCGATTTGTTCGGCGCCAGCTAGTGCGACGATATTGGTGCAGGTGGCAAAATCGTCTGCGGTTACATTTGGCGCGGCGGGCAGGGGAGTGATGCGACCATCGGAAAAGGCTGTGCTCATTACCGCCGTATCTTGGGAACAGCGCAGCACTGCGATTTTCAAACTTTGCCGCAGATCGGTGGCGATTTCACGCGTGATATCCAGCATCCAATCTACCGCATTGTCGGCCCCGCAAGTGCCAGATGTGCCTATAACTAATGGTACACCCGCCTTTGCTCGTGCTTCCATCAAGCCGCGCCATTCGACCTTTGTGGATGCACGTGAATATTTTGACACACCTCGCCCTAGATAGGCTGGGCCACTGTCGGTTGATCCCCCATCGATCGCAATGATGTCAGGTTTCATGGCGATTCCACGGTCCAGTGCTACTTGGTCATAGTTCAGGCCGAGGGCACCAGAGGGGATCAAAACACGTGTTGTCATATTAACCTTTTATAGCTTGGGGTTTTGTCAGTATTTTACGCAAAAACATAGGTGCGACAAAGCCCGCAATTGCTGCGATCCAAAAACCTATCGCAATGGGTGAGCTGAACAAATACATAACATCCCCGTCGGACAATGTCATTGCACGACGTAAAGCGTTTTCCATATGACCACCAAGAAGAATGCCAAGGATCACTGGCACCGTAGGAATATCCAGCTTGCGCAGGATGTATCCCAGCACACCAAATCCCACCATCATCAGCAGATCAAAGTAACTGCCTGACAGTGAATAAATGCCTACGAATGACACCATGGTTACGCCGGGCAATAGAACCCATGCCGGAACTGTCAGGATTTTCACGAAAATTTTGACCATGGGCACGTTCATCAACAGCAAAACAAAGTTGGCGATTAGCAATGATGCAATAAGGCCCCAAACAACCTCGGGCCGTTCGGTAAATAATGTTGGCCCAGGCGTAATATTTAACGTCATCAATAGTGCCAACAAAACCGCGGTGGTGCCTGAACCTGGTACACCCAACGTTAGCATTGGCACCAAGGCACCACCAGCAGCTGCATTGTTTCCGGCCTCTGGTGCGGCGATACCTTTTGGCACGCCAGTGCCAAAGCCGCCTTTTTCACCGGCAATGGATTTTTCCGTCATATAGGCCAAGAATGATCCGAGCGAGGCACCCGCGCCGGGCAAGATGCCTGCAATGAAACCAACGCCAGAAGAGCGCAGCATAGTCCATTTGGTGGAAAAGATATCAGCCCAAGGTATGCGCACTTTGTCCAGTGTTACACCGATAGACGACCCTTTGCCGTGGCTTTCGATAAACAAGAATACCTCAGAAATAGCAAATAAGCCGACGATGGCGACAAGAAAATCAACGCCGTCATAAAGGTGCAGATTGCCACCCGTAAGGCGCGGCAAGCCGGATGAGGTATCGACACCAATCATTGCAATACCTAGGCCCAAACAAGCAGCAATTGCTGATTTGGCCTGATTGTTTGATGCCATGCCGCCAAGCGTGCAGAAGGCTAATAAATACAGCGCGAAATATTCGGCAGGACCGAATAAAAAAGCGACACGCGCTAGCGACGGGGCCAAAAGCATCAGCCCGATTGTGGCTAGGAGCGCTCCTACAAATGAGGCAACGCCTGATAATACCAAGGCGTCCCCTGCACGCCCCGCTTTGGCCATGGGATACCCATCAAGGGTTGTCATCAACGCAGGTTCATCGCCCGGGATATTTAACAAAATAGACGAAATTCGCCCCCCATACATAGCGCCGTAATAAACCGAGGTCATCAATACCAAGGCACTGGTTGCATCAAGGCCAAGGGTAAAGGTGATTGGAATCAGAATGGCCACGCCATTAGATGGGCCAAGGCCCGGCAACGCACCGATCACCGTGCCAAGAAAACAGCCACATACAGCCAACATCAGCGTGTAAGGTGATAATGCAACGCTAAAACCAAGCGCGAGATTAGCAAGAATATCCACGTCAGTGCCCCACAAATGGAATAAGAACTGAAATTGCTTCCCACAGTTTTGCGGGGGTTGGAATGCGGTATGCGACGATGTTGCCAAGGCCTAAGAGGAACTTGAACAAAACGAACAATCCTAACGACAAGCCCACACCGGAAAATAGAGCAGGTAACGTGCGTGGGGAAATTTGATAGCTGACGATGCCTGCTGCAAATGCAGTTGGCAAAATAAAACCAAGGGGTTTCAGAAAAATGGAATATAGCGCCAGAACAGCAACGGCGATGGCCATATTTTTCCAAGCTCTGGATGCCGGCCATTCAGGTTCTGGGTCTGGTTTGAAAATCATCACCAGCGCTGAGATCGCCGCCACCGTGCCAATCATAATTGGAAAAAGTTTAGGCAGGTACTGGCCTGAGAAAAAGTTTGTTTGAATCTGAGTGGCGGCCGCGATGTACGCGACCGCCGTGATCAGAGTGACCAAACCAAAAATTCGGTCAGAGGCCATTACTGAATAACTCCCAGCTCTTTTGACATGGCGTTGATATCGGCCACCAGGCCGTCAACATAACCTTGGAAGTTGCCACCGACTTTGGTGAATGGCGCTAAACCATTTGCGGCCATAGCTTCTTTCCACTCAGCACTGTCTGCAACCATTTGCAATTTGTCAGCCCATGAATTGAATGTATCGTCCGACACACCTTTTGGAACATAAAGACCACGCCAGTTCACAGCCACAACCGGGTAACCCTGTTCCGTTGCCGTTGGGATGTCGTCAAAACCTGGCACTCGTTCATCTGTAAGGACAGCAATGACACGGATGTCACCATTGGCCAAGAACGATACAACTTCTGACATGTCGCCGGTCATAGCTTGAGTAAAGCCTCCAACTGTTTGTGTGATCGCATCTGCACCACCATCAACACCGATATATTTGATTTTGGTGATGTCGGTGAAACCGGCTTCTTTCAGAACCATCAACGGCTTCAAGTGATCAAAGCCACCAACCGCAGAACCGCCAGCAAAGGCGACAGAACCCGGATCAGCAAGGATTGCGTCCACCAGATCTTTCAGCGAATTATAAGGGCTGTCAGCCGCAACCGCAATGATGCCGGGATCAGCTCCGATGGCACCCACAAAGCGAACCTCGTCAGCCGTGCGACCAGCGTAAGCATTTTGTGCCAGACGTGTTGTTGTAGCAGAGGATGCCGCGATGATTAGATCGGCGTCGTCGTTACGTTCGTTTACAACTGTGTTGAAGGCCAAGCCGCCGCCCGCACCTGGCATATTGGTAACTTGAACTGGTTTATCAACAGCACCAATATCGTACATGATTTTGCCGATTTGACGGCATGTGAAATCCCAACCACCACCTGGGTTTGCTGGGGCGATACATTCAGCCGCGGATGCAGCAGAAGCCACACCAACAATAATTGCGGCGCTGGTTGCCAGCGCTTTGAAAAAGCGATTTGTCATTAGTTCCTCCCATTTGACATAGTGAGCAGCCTCATCTGACTGACCCATATCAATTGTTAGTGCACGATTGGCTTCTGATCCAGCGGTATGTTGGTTTCAGGAGCTGGTGGGCGATATCCCAATGCACTGTGTGGGTACTGTCAGACAAAATGAGCTTGAGGCTGGCAGGGCGGTTTCGTAGCCTCGCCGTAAGGTAAAACGCTCGCCAGACAGGTACTTTAAAACAAGCCTAGAGGCACTTTTAGATTAAACTAGGTCGAAGTGGGCTGGGTGGATTCGTAGCGTGGGTGAATGATAAAAAACTTGCGATTTAGCTAAACCGAGCTGCTGCTCTCGCTGAGTGGTACCATTTGTTGAGCGGACAGATTTAGCCTGCACTAGCAATTCGATGCATGCAATCGTTAGTCTGACAGCACCAAACTGTGAGTTTAAGACTTTGTTCCGCGCCCTCAAGCCACTCAAAATCCAGCGGCAAGCCCGTCTTTGCGCGGATCAGATCCTGATGCATACCCGCCCTGAGGCAAGCGGCAAATCAATTGCGCACCGCCAAAGCCAAAGGCATTGTCTGGCGCTTCCAGTTCGATCTTGTGGCCGATCATTGCCAAAGCCTTTAAGGTCGCATCAGGCATCGTATCCTCACAGGCCAAAACGAACCCCTCAACAAAGCGCCAACGTGGCGCATCTGCTGCCATCTGTGGATCTTGTCCCCAAACTTGGGTCCGTAGTACCATTTGAACATGGCCTTGTGCCTGCATTGGACCGCCCATGACCCCAAAGCTCATCAATGGTCCATCAGGGCCCATCACAAATCCAGGAATAATTGTATGAAACGGGCGTTTGTTAGGCCCGACCAGATTTGGACTATCGGGGTCGAGTGAAAACCCAGCACCGCGATTTTGCATTGAAATACCTGTTCCGGGAATAGCTATGCCAGACCCGAACCCTGCATAGTTTGATTGAATGAACGACACCATCATTCCAGACGCATCCGCAGCTGTTAGATAGACAGTGCCGCCGTTTTTAGGCGCGCCAGCGTTGAAATCTTGCGCGCGGGTCTCGTCAATCAGGCTTGCGCGGCTGGCCAAATAGGTTTCATCCAGCAAAGCCTCAGATGTCACATCTGTCATATGATCGCCATCTGCGACATAAGTTTCTGCGTCCACAAGGGCCAGCTTCATCGCCTCAACTTGCAAATGGATTGCCAGAGGATTATCCGCGTCCAGCTCGCGAATGCGGGTATGCGAGAGAATTCCCAAGGCCATCAGCGCTGCGATCCCTTGGCCATTTGGTGGAATTTCGTGTAATTCCATATCGTCGAATTTTTTCGAGATCGTACCGCACCAGTCAGCCTTATGTGCAGCCATGTCCTCACGACTTAAGGCCGCTCCGTGTTCCGCTGCAAAATCACAAATCGTGTCCGCTAGCTCACCTTTATAGAACGCCTCGCCTTTGGTCTGTGCTATCAGTTTAAAGGTCTTTGCTAGTGGCACATTCACGAACCGTTCGCCTGCTTTGGGTGCCTCTCCATTTGGCAGAAACGTTTCTGCAAATCCTGGATGATGGCCAAGGTCTTTCGCCGCGCGCCGCCATAATTCTGCGATAACAGGCGTTACAATAAATCCGTTTTGCGCATAGCCAATCGCTGGGCCAAATAAATCGGCAAACGGCAACTTTCCAAACCGACCTGACAAGGCCACCCATGCGGATACCGCACCTGGTACGGTCACGCTTTCCCAGCCACGAAAGGGCATCTGATCATATGCGGCAAACCGTTCAGGGTTCCAGCCTGCGGGAGAGCGACCAGAGGCATTTAGGCCGTGCAATCGCTTGCCATCCCAGAGGATCGCAAAGGCGTCAGATCCCATGCCATTGCCTGTTGGCTCCACCAGTGTCAGCGTAATCGCCGTGGCAATTGCGGCGTCGACCGCGTTACCACCTTTTGCGAGCATCGAAAGCCCCGCTTGCGCTGCCAGCGGGTGCGAGGTTGTCACTACGTTGTCAGCCAAAACAGCAGAGCGACGCGAAGGGTAGAGATTGTGGGCGCGGAATTTCATGGGTGCGTCTTCTTTCATGTCCAGGTCAAAGTAAGGCGGAATTTGAGAGCGGTTAAGCCGTATTAAGTAGATTTTTCGCCATCACCATATGCACACCTTTTTCGCGGTTAACAGTCTGTGTGATGCGCAAATCACCCGCAAGGCTACATAGCATATAGGCGTCTTCGCGGCTGATCTGGGCACGCTGGGAAACTAGTGTGATCATGTCGCGCAATGCCATCTCGACACAGCGATCAAGGTCAGCGTCCATGCCCATCGTGATGTAATGGGTCGGTGTTTCGGCTTGGGGATAGATCAGCTTGCGATCTTTGAGAACGCTCAACCGGAATCGACCTTGTAGCGCGGTTTCAATCGCGGTGACGCAAACCTCGCCATCACCTTGCGCGCCGTGCCCGTCGCCACACGAGAACAACGCTCCTTCCATTTGAACTGGCAGATACAGCGTTGTGCCTGCCACCAATTCCTTGTTGTCGATATTACCGCCATGCACCCGTGGCTCTATCGTTGAGATACGTTCCCACGTGGGCGGCGGTGCGACACCCATCACGCCAAAAAATGGGGCCAGTTTGAGCTCAAGCCCCCATGGCAATGTCGCAATACCGCGCTCTGTATCTAGCGGAATGATCGTATGGTGCACGTTTGGAAAATCTTGTGGCAATGTCCCTTTGAGAGGGCCAAGATAATTAAACCCCCAATCTTGTCGTAAAGAAACGTCTAAGATATCAATCTGCAAAACATCGCCCGGCATCGCACCTTGCACCGCAACCGGTCCAGTTAAGATATGCCCTGGCATTGTAGGCAGGCCGGCGGCGTGAAGGTCCAGCAATTCTTGTGGCACATGGAACCCAGGGCCCGGTAGGTTTTGGGGTCCACCAGAGACGGTATTGATCACCACTTCATCACCACTCGAAATGGTCATGGCAGGTGGTAGTGTTGCATCAAAGTAACCCCAGTGACAGGTTTTGAGCGATGTTTCTAGCACGTTCTGCGTCATAGTATGCCTCCGTTAGGATATTGATCAGCTAGCGCGCTGGCCTGACAAAATACCTTCGATCAAGATTTGCACACTAAGCGCCTCTTGGATCGTGGCGAGGCGGTTCGGTTTGCCATTCATCAAAAGAACCATGTCATCCAATTGCGCCTTCAACACTGTCGCACGCGTATCTGTCGGGTTTGAGGACGAGGGTTCAAATTGACCGCCCGATGATACGGTGTCGATGGTAAATTCCGAAATCCTTCGGCTCGTTTTAGAGCCCTTTATCGTCACCTCTTGGCGATCAGGCTGCGCGCCGCCAACACTGCCCATGATCATCACGGGTAGGCCCGCACCATTTACCAACCGCGCCGCAACATGGGTTTCGCACAAATTCCCTTTTGGAGGATATTCTGGCTCTGCCCAAACCAATTCAAGTGGCCCTAAGATGCGTTCGCTCAAAAATAGGAAGTGCGAGATCACTTCGCGCGTCATGCCGCCCTCATTGCGAAACCGCAGCCAGTCTGCCGTCTGTTGCCATGCGCGCGGCCAATGCGGATAGGTTACGATAATGTCGATGCCCATTAAATCGCCCAATGCACCGACTTTGGACCCTGCTGAAATGTCCGTGAGTGCGCGTCCAGCTGCTTGGGTAAAGTTCACTGCGGTTGGCACGCCAGCAGCCGTCAATTCACGTACCAATACGCGGCTTTCAGCTACATCTACGCCCAACGGTTTCTCTAGAAAAACAGCTTTGCCCTGCGCTGATGCCGCCAGAGCATAAGCCTTGCGCGGCGCAGGAGGACAGGCAAGATATACCAAGTCAACGTTGCTGAGCGCGGCCTCGGCATTGGAGGCTATTAGAGCATCAGGTGCCAGTTTTTGCGCGCTTCGACAGGCGGCGGAATTTGGATCCCAGATCGTGTCGACCACAAATTCAGGATGAAGCAACATATGTTCAAGCATGCGTTGACCCATGATACCCAAGCCAATAATTGCTGTTTTGATCGCCAACACGCTTTTCCTTGGAATGCCACCAGTGAGACGGTGAGTTTTGTACAAGCCCGTACAGGCTATATTTTCAACTATAGTATAGACAATGAATATTCCGGATGCACAACTGCAACGAAATTAATTTGGTCCAGTGAGCTGAGGCTGTTCAACCACACCTCAGCTATACTGTGTGATAAATCAGTGACTCTCCAAAAGAGACTTAAGTAAAACCTTTGTGCGAATCTGAAGCTTCGTAGAACCTCAAGAGTCTGGGGAGAAACTATGATGTTTGCTTATAGCGAAGATGGACAGCATTTTTTAGGCTTTCGCACGAACGCCGTTGGGAAAATGCAAATTGTCTATGACTATGAAGGTAAGATGCATCGGATCTATGATGTTGAAACACCTAACGTAAAAACGAAGGTGATAAGCACTGCAATAACTAACGCCGTTAAACATAGAATGGTGGTTCCGACACTTTTTGCAACGCTTTCATCACAAAACATTAGTTTGAAAGAACTTGTCTAAACTTTCATTCTAACACGCTGCTGCTTTAACAGCCGTATTTGACGGCAGGAAAGGTGTGCAGGGCTCATGGAAATTGTATTAGAAAAAAGCCAAGTCGTAGACCTGCGGCTGGACCTGCACAAACAAGGGATAAGCATTGGCGATGATTTGAATTTGGTCGTAAATGATCAAGATCAGTTCATATTATACTTTGAACCCAAGCGAACAATTTGGTCCCGCTTTTTTTATAAATTGGTACCAAAAGTATTTGGCCAGCTCCATCCTAATGATGCCGAGCACCTAACAAAGTATCTCCAGAACGCTTCAAAAATCAGGGTAAAAGTGGTTGATACTGTGCCGAAACACCTTTCTGCAGATAATACTGATGTTGCCTACATCTCCGT
>CALCGO010000400.1 GCA_937901055.1 uncultured Rhodobacterales bacterium | reverse complement strand
TGGGAAATTGCGGTTATGGATAACGGCACACCTTCGGTTATGGCGCTTTCGCGTCAAGGGTTGCCTTTGTTGCGCACAGACCACACCGAGGAAAACCTGACGTCCAAAGGCGCTTATGTTCTGCGCGAAGCCGACGGCGAGCGGGATGTAACATTGATTGCTACGGGATCCGAAGTAGAAATCGCCATGACTGCGGCGGATATTCTCGCCAGCGAAGGCGTAAGGGCAGCGGTTGTTTCGGCGCCATGTTTTGAACTTTTCGCGGCTCAACCAACGGATTATCGCAGGGCGACGCTTGGCAGAGCACCGCGCGTCGGGGTTGAAGCAATGATTGAACAAGGGTGGGGCAAGTTGCTTGGTGACAACTCCGCATTTGTTGGTATGACTAGCTTCGGAGCTTCGGCACCTGCCGACGAGCTTTACAAGAAATTTGGAATCACCGCAGAAGCGGCAGCGCAGGCTGCCCGCGATCTGTTGGCTAACTAAAAAGGGAAACGGAAAATGGCTATCAAAGTAGGTATTAACGGATTTGGCCGCATCGGTCGTAATGTTCTTCGTGCAATTATCGAGTCCGGTCGTACAGACATCGAAGTTGTTGCTATTAACGACCTAGGTCCAGTTGAGATGAATGCGCATTTGTTGAAGTTCGACTCGGTTCACGGTCGCTTCCCTGCGACTGTTACTGTTGAAGGCGACACAATCGACGTTGGTCGCGACCCAATCAAAGTAAGTGCCGAGCGCGACCCAGCAAATCTTCCTTGGGGCGACGTTGATATCGCGCTGGAATGCACAGGTTTCTTCACCAAACGCGAAGCAGCTGCGGCACACCTAAACAACGGTTCGAAGCGGGTCCTTATTTCCGCACCTGGTGCTGGCGCCGACAAAACTATTGTATTCGGTGTTAACGACAACGTTCTAACCGCTGACGATATCATTGTTTCCAACGCGTCTTGTACAACCAACTGCTTGTCGCCCGTTGTTAAGACGTTGAACGATGCTATCGGCATTGATCACGGTTTCATGACAACTATCCACTCCTACACGGGCGATCAGCCGACATTGGATGCGATGCACTCTGATTTCTACCGTGCACGTGCTGCTTCACTTTCCATGATCCCGACATCAACTGGTGCTGCCAAAGCTGTTGGTCTGGTTCTTCCGGAAATGAACGGCAAGATGGACGGCGTTTCCATCCGCGTTCCAACACCGAACGTTTCAGTTGTTGACCTTAAGTTCACAGCGAAACGCGCGACGACTGTTGAAGAGATTAACGATGCAATTCGTGCGTCCGCTGATGGCGCTATGAAAGGCGTTCTTGGGTACACAGATCTGCCAAACGTTTCGATCGACTTCAACCATGATCCACATTCTTCGATCTTCCACATGGATCAGACTAAGGTCATGGAAGGCACTTCTTGCCGTATCCTGACTTGGTACGACAACGAGTGGGGCTTCTCAAACCGCATGGCTGACACAGCCGTTGCAATGGGCGCTCTGCTGTGAGTGATTTGAACATCATCTCTACCGAAGGTGTGGCCGGACAACGTCTTGTTGTTCGCGCCGACCTTAATGCGCCGGTACAGGATGGTAAGGTTTCCGACGCGACCCGCATCGAGCGGTTCGCGGCGGGCATCAAACCACTTCTGGAAGCAGGCGCGCGCATTACGGTGCTGTCCCACTTCGGTCGTCCAAAAGGCGAACGGAATATGGATTTCACCATTGCGCCGATCGTTCCAGCGCTGGCCGAGGCCCTTGGGCAGTCGGTTTCGTTTGCGGACGATTGCGCGGGCGATGCCGCGGTTGCGGCGTCAAATGCCTTGGCAAACGGCGAGATCATGCTTTGCGAAAACGTGCGATTTTACCCGGGCGAAGAAGCAAATGATGCCGGTTTTGCGTCGGAGTTGGCGAAACTTGGTGACGTGTATGTGAATGACGCTTTCTCGGCGGCGCATCGTGCGCATGCTTCGACAGCGGCCATCACTACATTGCTACCAGCTTTTGCGGGGCCCTTGATGGCCGAAGAAATTGCGGCACTTACCGCAGCCTTGGAAGACCCAAAACGCCCGGCTGTTGCCGTTGTTGGTGGTGCCAAAGTCTCGTCGAAAATTGCAGTGCTAAAGAACCTTGTTTGCAAGGTTGATGCTGTAGTTGTTGGTGGTGGCATGGCGAACACTTTCATGCTGGCGGACGGTCATCCGATAGGCACATCGCTTTGCGAAGAAGATCAGGTGCCAACGGTACACGAAATTCGTGAATTGGCGGCCAAATCAGGTTGCGAAATCATCCTGCCTGTAGACGTGGTTTGCGCATACGATTTCGCGCCTAACGCCAAGAATATCACGACCGATCTGGATGGTTGTCCCGATGATGCGATGATCCTCGACGCTGGTCCTAAATCGGTTGAAGTAATTGCCGAGGTTTTTGCCAAATCCAAAACGATCCTCTGGAATGGCCCAATGGGTGCGTTCGAGATGGAGCCGTTTGATATGGCAACTGTTGCGCTGGCCAAGGTTGCGGCCAAGCTGACCAAAGACGGAACATTGGCATCAATTGCAGGTGGCGGAGATACCGTCGCCGCATTGAACGTTGCCGGTGCATCCGATGGTTTCACATATGTCTCCACCGCTGGTGGTGCGTTTCTTGAATGGCTAGAGGGCAAAGAATTGCCCGCTATTGCCGCCTTACGCCGCGCTGCGGCTAACTAATTAACTAAAGGATAATATCAATGGCCCTGATTACCCTTCGTCAATTGCTGGATCACGCAGCCGAAAATGACTACGGCATGCCTGCATTTAACATCAACAACATGGAACAAGGTCTTGCGATCATGAAGGCCGCGCAGAAAGTTAATGCGCCGGTCATCATGCAAGCTTCGCGCGGTGCGCGTTCCTACGCTGGCGACATCATGTTGCAACATATGATTCAAGCGCTTGCTGAAATGTACCCAGATATTCCTGTGTGTATGCACCAGGACCACGGTAACAATGAACAGACTTGTATGTCCGCGATTAAATACGGGTTTACGTCGGTGATGATGGATGGCTCGCTTAAAGCTGACATGAAAACACCGGCAGATTTTGCCTATAACGTCGACATCACCGAGCGCGTTTCGCGCATGGCCCACTGGGTTGGTGCATCGGTAGAAGGTGAGTTGGGTGTTCTTGGTTCGTTGGAAACGGGCGAAGCGGCCGAAGAAGATGGATCGGGCGCTGTTGGTAAACTGTCGATGGAACAGCTGTTGACGGATCCTGACGAAGCCGCTGAATTCGTGAAACGCACCAAAGTTGACGCGCTGGCGATTGCCTGTGGCACCAGCCACGGTGCGTATAAGTTCAGCAGCAAACCTACGGGTGACACATTGGCGATTAGCCAGATCGAGGCAATCCATGCCAAGATCCCTGATGTGCATCTAGTGATGCACGGCTCGTCTTCGGTTCCGCAGTATTTGCAGGATCTGATCAACGACAACGGTGGTGAGATGGCGCAAACTTACGGTGTGCCTGTTGAGGAAATCGAACGCGGCATCAAATCCGGCGTGCGTAAGGTGAATATCGACACGGATAACCGCATGGCGCTGACTGGCATGTTCCGCAAAGTTGCCAAGGATAACCCGACAGAGTTCGACCCGCGCAAGTTCATGATCCCTGCGATGGCCGCAATGGAAGAACTGGTCATTGACCGTTTTGAACGTTTCGGTGCGGCTGGCAATGCGTCTAAAATCAACGTTATTCCGCTGGATGACATGGTTAAACGCTATGCTGACGGGTCGCTTGACCCGAAAGTCAACTAATACGCCGATGCCCCGCATTTAGGTGCGGGGCTTCCACATACTCCCAATAAATCGAGGATCATCATGGACCGTTCTATCAAAATCGCTCCCTCCATTCTGGCATCTGATTTTGCCAACTTTGGCGCGGAAATTCGTGCAATTGAGGCTGAAGGCTGCGATTGGGTTCATGTTGATGTGATGGACGGCCATTTTGTGCCAAACATTACGTTTGGGCCGGACACATGTAAGGCAATTCGCCCACATATCAACACAGTTATGGACGTGCATCTTATGATTGCGCCGACTGACCAGTACCTAAAAGCATTTGCCGATTCCGGTGCCGACTATCTGACGATCCACGTCGAAGCAGGGCCGCATTTGCACCGCTCGCTGCAATACATTCGTGATCTTGGTTGCAAGGCGGGTGTTGCGCTGAATCCGTCAACACCAGCGAGTTCGATTGAATATGTGATGGACCTGATCGACATGGTTTGCGTGATGACAGTGAACCCCGGATTTGGTGGTCAGAAGTTCATCCACAGCCAGATCGACAAGGTAAAGGAAATCCGCAAAATGATCGGTGATCGTGATATTCACATCGAGATCGATGGTGGTATCACACCCGACACTGGTCCGTTGATGGCTGCGGCTGGCGCTGACGTGCTGGTGGCTGGATCGGCTGTTTTCAAAGGCGGTTCCGTTGAAGATCCGGCGCCTTATGGTGTGAATATCCGCGCCATTCGGGACGCTTCAGAAGCGGCGCGTTAATGGTCCTAAAGGCAATAATATTTGACGTCGACGGCACGCTTGCCGAAACAGAAGAAACCCATCGAGAGGCGTTTAATGCGACTTTCAAGGAGTTCGGATTGCCGTGGGTCTGGTCGCAGGCGCTTTACGCGGAGCTGCTGAAAACAACGGGCGGGAAAGAGCGGATGACAACGTATCTGCGCGACCACCTTAACCAGCCTGCGGATCAAGAAAAGATCGCTGAAATCCACATGCGCAAGACCGCTGTTTACGGTGAATTAATCGCCAACGGAGCCGCTGCGTTGCGGCCCGGGATAGCGGATTTGTTGAGAGACGCGGCAAGAAAGGGCATTCGATTGGCTGTCGCAACGACCACTAATCGGCCGAATGTTGACCGGCTGACAGAAGCATGTTTTGGAAAAGCTGCCGGTGACGTTTTTGAAGTGATTGCGGCTGGCGACGAAGTTAATAAAAAGAAGCCGGCGTCAGACGTGTTTGACCTAGCAGTCAGCGGCTTGGGCCTCGATCCATCCGAATGCGTTGGGTTGGAGGATTCACGTAACGGTTTACAGTCGTGCACCGATGCGGGGGTGCGTTGTGTAGTGTCGCCCGGGGTCTATACACTCGGGTCTGATTTTAGCGAAGCGGCGGCGGTTATCGACTGTTTCAGCGAAATTGACACCGTGAAAAAACTAACTAACCTGTTAGGAGATTAACATGGCTGCCGTTCCCCCAGTGTGCGATTTTGGTTGGCAAGCGCCGATTTTTTCGTTGAAGAATATAGACGGAAACACGGTCTCGTTTGGCGATGTAGAGGGGCCGAACGGCACCTTGGTTATGTTTATCTGTAACCATTGTCCGTATGTGAAATCCATTCTCGACCGGATTATTCGTGATGCTAGAGATCTGCAGGAACTTGGCATTGGCGTAGTGGCAATTAACGGAAATGATGCCGAGGGGTATCCCGAGGATAGCTTTGAGGGCATGCAGGAAGCTGCGGCCAAGAATAATTTCCCGTTCCCATTTCTGCACGACGAAACACAAGAGATTGCCAAGACTTATGGCGCCGCTTGCACCCCTGATTTCTTCGGCCTCAATGCCGAAGGTAAGCTGCAATATCGCGGTCGTTTGGATGCTTCGCGAAAAGAGGCCGGACCTGCCCGCCTCCGCCGTGATCTGTATGAGGCAATGAAACAAGTGGCTGAAACGGGGGCGGGTCCGCGTGATCAGATCCCC
>CALCGO010000399.1 GCA_937901055.1 uncultured Rhodobacterales bacterium | reverse complement strand
TCATCTTCCATCTTCAGCAACTTCTCGCGCTCACCTTCCAGCATTTTATCGACGGGAATACCGGTCCAACGTTCAACGACGCTGGCGATATGTTCGGGCATTACGGCTTCTTCAACCATAACATCCGTTGCCTGACTTTCGGCAGCTTCGGCATCTGCCAACCGCGCCTCCAGATTCGGGATAATGCTATATGTCAGCTCCCCCGCTTTCGCGTGGTCGGCGGACCGCATCGCTTGGTCCAGCTGAGCCCTTGCGGATTCGAGCTCTTCCTTGATGTCGCGCGCACCAGCCATCTTGTCACGTTCGGCCTGCCAGCGGGCTGTCATCTCAGTCGATTTTTCCTGCAAGCCTGACAGTTCTTTCAACAATTTCACAAGACGATCCGCCGAAGCGTCGTCCTTCTCCTGCTTCAATGCTTCCGCCTCGATCTGCTTTTGCAAAATCTCGCGGTCAAGCGCATCGAGCTCTTCGGGCTTACTATCAGCCTCCATTCGCAAACGGCTGGCGGCTTCGTCCATCAGGTCGATAGCCTTGTCCGGCAAGAAACGATCGGTGATATAACGGTCCGACAACGTCGCAGCTGCAACTAACGCCCGGTCAGATATCCGGATGCCGTGGTGCAGTTCGTACTTCTCCTTGATACCACGCAGAATGGATATCGAGTCCTCAATCGTGGGTTCCTCCACCATCACTGGCTGGAATCGCCGCGCCAAAGCTGCATCTTTTTCCACATGCTTGCGATATTCATCAAGCGTGGTCGCCCCAACGCAGTGTAATTCACCCCGCGCCAACGCAGGTTTCAGCAGGTTCGATGCATCCATTGCCCCATCTGATTTACCGGCACCAACCAAGGTATGCATTTCGTCGATAAACAAAATGATCTCGCCATTCGCATGAGTCACTTCGTTAAGAACCGCTTTAAGCCGTTCTTCGAACTCACCACGGTATTTGGCACCCGCAATCAAAGCGCCCATATCCAGCGACATTAACTTCTTGTTAGCAATCGAATCCGGAACGTCACCGTTAACAATTCGTAAAGCCAACCCTTCGGCGATCGCCGTCTTACCAACGCCGGGCTCACCAATCAAAACGGGGTTATTTTTGGTACGCCGCGCCAAGACCTGCATCGTGCGGCGGATTTCCTCGTCGCGCCCGATGATGGGGTCAATCTTGCCTTCACGCGCGGCTTCGGTCAGATCCCGAGCGTATTTCTTCAACGCTTCATAGCTATCCTCTGCGCTCGCGGAATCAGCCGTCCGGCCCTGACGAATATCGTTAATCGCCTCATTCAACGCTTGCGCGGTGACTTTGGCAGTTTTCAACGCCTTCTCTGCCTCGGATTTGGTCACAGCCAACGCGGTTAACAACCGCTCAACCGTCACGAAACTATCTCCAGTCTTGTCGGCCAATTTCTCGGCCTCGGCCAAAACCTTACTGGTTTGTCCATCCATATACAGCTGATCACCCGAAACTTTCGGCAACTTGGCAACGGCCGCATCAACTTCGGCGATGGCTACATTAGGTGCGCCGCCTGCACGTTTTATCAAATTCGCAGCCAAACCTTGGTCGTCATCCAACAATGCCTTCAGCAAATGTTCAGGCATAAACCGTTGATGTTCTTCACGTTGGGCGATGGTTTGAGCGGCCTGTACGAAACCACGGCTGCGCTCGGTAAACTTCTCGAAGTTCATCCTATTCTCCTTTTTGGCGTGCATACATCAGACGCCCATTTGGCACGTCAAGTATGACCCTTTGATTAGTATGTGGGGTTGCGGGTAAGGCCTTGCAAGGACTCGCGTTTTACGAACACAGGCAATTCTGCTAGGGTTCACAAAAACTGGAGAATGACATCATGCGAAGCTTAACAGAGATCCGCGCAAACACCCCAAAAACCGAGGTTTTCCGTGGTCAAATTCAACACGCCATGATCGCCACCCTACTTACAGTCGGCGCATGCAGCCTGCTGCGTGATAACGGCAGTGGTTTTCTGGGCGTATCCACGATGACGTGGGCATATATCACCATCGCCATCGGTCTGATCCACCAAAGCATTGTTGCCATCGTCTTCCGACTGCAACTGCACTTCGATGTCATGGTTCGGATGTTCGGCGACAATGCTCTGAAAATATGGGCCGTTATATTCCTGCCCTTCCTTGGCGCACGCCCGATACTGCTGATCATCGTTGGCATCGCCGATTACGGCTCCCTTGGCGGAAACAGAACCATACAGTTAGTCATTGGGGCCGCGTTGATGCCGCTCGTCGGGTATACGATGCATTCGGTTCTGAAATACTTCACCCTTAATCGCGCACTCGGCGGGGACCATTTTTATGATGAATACCTGAACATGCCGATGGTTAACCAAGGCGCGTTCAAATACTCGGGCAACGCAATGTACACGTTCGTATTTACCGGATTATGGGGAATCGGTTTATTGCTTGGATCGTGGAATGCTCTGGTTCTCGCGTTATTTTACCACGCCTATATCTGGGTGCATATGTATTGCACCGAAGACCCGGATATGCGAATCCTTTACAAATCGTAAAGGAGCCCCCCATGCAAGCTGATGATCGCCTGATAGTCGCCCTCGATGTCCAAAATGCACTGCAAGGTTTGCGCCTTGTCGAAAAGCTGGGGGACGAGGTTTCGTTCTACAAAATCGGCTTGGGGATGCTGACCGGAGGCGGTTTGGCGTTAGCGAATGAATTAACCGAAATGGGTAAACGCGTATTCCTCGATATGAAACTGTTCGACATTGGGCAGACAGTGGAAAACGCGGTGGCAGGGTTGGCCCAATTTGATTTGAACTTCCTAACCGTCCACGGCGACCCGAACGTAGTGCGAGCCGCGGTCGCTGGGCGCGGCAACACGAGCCTTAAAATTCTAGCCGTCACCGTTTTAACCTCGATGGACCGCGCCGACCTTGATCTGGCATTGATCAGAAAAGGCGACATTCACGAACTAGTATTAGAGCGCGCGCGTCTGGCGTTTTTGGCCGGCGCTGACGGCGTAATCGCCAGCCCGCATGAAGCCGCAATGATCCGCGCCCTGCCAGAAGCTGTTGGTAAGTTGATTGTAACCCCGGGTGTGCGACCGGCCGGTACTAATACGGACGATCAGAAGCGCGTCGCGACGCCCGCAGTTGCCATTAATAACGGGGCTGATCACATCGTAGTAGGTCGACCAGTCTGGAAAGCTGAAGACCCATCAACGGCTGTACGTCTTATTAAAACTGAACTAGCAGCGATCTAGCGGCGGACCCACCATTCAGCAAGCGCGAGGTTCGGGACCCAGCACAACCATGCAACCCAAACCGATGCTTGCGTGTAGGTCATTTCACCGAAAATCATAAACATTGGCAAATAGATCCGCAGCGTTACCGCGGCAAGGGTCAACGCAAACGAACGGATCATCCAAACACGGTGTGCCACAAAATTCCGCGCGATTGCCATCCGGACCGCCTGTGCAGTTACAACGACCCATAATACCGCCAGCGCGCCAAACCCTAATGTCGCGACTATCCCACCTGCTGCTCCGATGGCCATCACGAGCCCGGATATGCCGCCGATCAAGATCGAAAGGGCATAGGCCCGACCTGTCCAACGATGCAATGCGCGGCGCTTTTTGCGGCGCCGATCAATCATATTCATCGTACCAAAAACCAGCGCCAACGGTGATGATATCACGTGTGCTGCAAAGAACAGTTTTCGGTCCGTGAGGTGACCAATCATCTCGGGAAAGGCTGCATCCATGCCCAGGACTGTAAATCTGTAAGACATAAATGCCATAATAACACTCAAAAATACGGTCGCATAAAATAGGATTGGGTTACGGGTCATGGCTACTTCCTTAAAGTTGACGCTGTCTAGTTGCATATTAAAGTTGACACTGTCAAGTTGCTATTTATCTTACGACCATGGTCAAAAAGAAACCCCATCATCACGGTAACCTACGCGCAGCGCTGATCGAAGCTGGGCTAGAGTTGTTGCAAGTCGGTAACCTCGAAACTCTGTCCATGCGAAAGCTGGCAGTAAAGGCAGGTGTTAGCCACGCCGCGCCGGCGCACCATTTTGCAAATCTGACCGCCCTGCACTCGGCCTTGATGACAGAGGGTTACAAAATGTTCGCTGAATCGATGCGAGCCGATATGCCGCCTGAACCAAGAGACCCGCGAGAAACGATTCTGGCTGCGGGTCGCGGGTATCTGACTTTTGCGCTGAGTAACGAAGGGTTATTCAATTTGATGTTTGGTGGCACTCCGCGCGATCACAACGATGAAAACCTGAATCAAGCGGCTGATGATGCTTACGATGTACTGCGCGAAATCTGCGCGCCGATTGTGAAGGGCGAAGGTGGCAGTCAGACGAACGAGACGATGATTTGGGCGCTTATCCACGGGTTAGCACGACTGGCACTTCACACTAAACGGGGGTCTATTAACGCCGCGCAAGCTTTTGAAACTTGGCGGTTAATCCTACCGCCACTCGAGTTCGAAACCTAGCTGGCGAAGATCGCGTCGAAATCTGCAAAACCTTTAACCTCAATCGGGTTGCCGCTCGGGTCAAAGAAGAACATCGTCCACTGCTCGCCCGGCTCTCCTTCAAAGCGTACAGACGGCGCGATCAGAAACTCCACTTTCGCTTGTTCCAACTTGTTCGCGAGGAATTTCCAGTCGTCCATCGGCAATACCACACCAAGATGTGGCATCGGGACTTTTACACCGCCAACCAATCCGGTTTTGGCAACTGAAAATGGTTCGCCTATATGCAGCGAAAGTTGATGGCCGAAAAAGTTGTAATCCACCCAAGTGTCAGTGCTGCGCCCCTCCGCACAGCCAAGAAGATCGCCATAAAACGCCCGTGCATCATCGAGGTCGCGAACATTATAGGCGAGGTGAAATGCGGAGCGCATCAAATCTCGACGCCGAGCGTCTTCGCAACAGTGAAGATATCTTTGTCGCCACGACCACTCAAATTCACAATCATAATGTGATCCTCAGGCAGACTCGGAGCGATTTTCGTAACATGCGCTAGCGCGTGCGAGGATTCTAGTGCGGGGATTATCCCCTCCGTTGCACATAGAAGCTGGAACGCATCGAGCGCCTCGGTGTCGGTCACCGATACATACTCTACACGGCCAAGATCGTTCAGCCAGGAATGCTCCGGCCCGATGCCGGGATAGTCGAGGCCAGCCGAAATCGAGTGACCCTCGAGAATCTGCCCATCATCATCTTGCAGCAAGTACGTGCGGTTGCCGTGCAATACGCCCGAGCGGCCACCAGCCAGACTCGCCGCATGTTCCATTCGTTCGTCAACACCGTGCCCTCCAGCTTCAACGCCAATAATCTTAACATCGGCATCATCCAGGAACGGATAAAAAAGCCCCATAGCGTTTGACCCACCACCAATGCAAGCTACCAGCGAATCCGGCAATCGGCCTTCGTGCTCCACAATTTGAACACGTGCCTCTTTGCCGATGATCGTCTGGAAATCACGCACCATTTCTGGATACGGATGCGGGCCAGCCACGGTTCCGATACAGTAGAATGTGTCGTGGACGTTGGTAACCCAGTCGCGCATTGCTTCGTTCATCGCATCCTTCAAGGTGCCACGACCAGCAGTCACCGGTACAACCTCGGCACCCAAAAGCTTCATACGAAAAACGTTAGGGGATTGGCGTTCAACATCAGTTGCCCCCATAAACACCACACATTTCAAGCCAAACTTTGCACAAACCGTTGCTGTTGCA
>CALCGO010000398.1 GCA_937901055.1 uncultured Rhodobacterales bacterium | reverse complement strand
TGGGGGACAAGGCCCCGAGGATCATCCTCTATAACATCCCGCAGAATACGGGTGTGCCGATATCGCCCGCCTTGTCCGCCCGGTTAAACGAGGCCTTTCCCGAGCATGTCGTGGCCTACAAGGACAGCTCGGGTGACTGGAATAATACCGCGGCCGTGATCCGGGCGGCGCCGCGCCTGTCGGTCTTTCCCGCCTCCGAAACACTACTGGCCAAGGCAATGGTGCTTGGCGCAGGTGGCTGCATTTCAGCAAGTTGCAATTCGAACATCACTGCGATCAGGGCCATGTATGAAGCCGTGCGGAATGGTGACCAGAGCGCAGCAGACAGGCTGCAACCGGGACTGGAAACCCACCGCAAAGCAGCGCAGCAGGAAGGGTTGATCGGTGGATTGAAAAGCCTGGCGGCCCACCGGTCAAACGACCGGCGCTGGCTCAACCTGCGCCCCCCGCACATGAATGCCGATCCCGCCGCCGGACCGAGACTGGCCACCACACTTCCGCGCTAACCGCAGGACCTCCCCAAAGAGCCAAGGGCAATGTCCGTGATTGCGCGATACCCGGCATTTACCTATTCCAGTTGGGTGGCAGCTTAGTCTAAGGTTTGTGGCTGCTGTCATCGCGAGATGCAGCGGCGACAAATCCGACAAGGAGGAAAGCGCGGGCGGGTTTCGGTGCTATGGGGATTGTGCGTTGCGGCTACAGTCGTAGCTGGCCCAAAGTTCCGTCCTCATGGTTCTGGTGAGCACAGGTTGTGCGGCTTTCATGGTCTACCTTGGCCGAACCTCTTGTTTTCGTGCCTCCATTGGCCTGTTTTTGTCTCTGTTCCCTGAGCCTGGCCGCAATGATTGGTCCGGTGTTCGCGTCATACGATGCCAGGTGTGATCGGTGTATCATGCGGCCGTCTCCCATGGTGGGGCGCGGGACTTTGGTGTTTGACCTCGCAAGAAAGTCTCGATGACGATCATCGTGCCACCGCATTTGGGGCAAGACTGATGGACATCGTGATCTTCGGGATTGTCGCTTTCTCCCTCAACCGGCGTCTGGCGAGGTTCCGCATCAAGCAAGCGCCTGATCTTGCTGATCCGGTCGCGGCGAATGCCATTCGCGAGGAAGCCTGTGTGGCGGATGCGGTGGAAGCCGGAGGGGAGAACGTGGATCAGGAAACGGCGGATGAACTCATCCGTGGTCAGCCGCATGACGTTCATCCGGTCTCCCTTTTTGATCCGATAGTCTTTGCAGCGGAAGGCCACGGTGTTGGCATCAGTGCTGATCAGGCGGTGGTTTGAGATCGCCACGCGGTGCGTGTAACGGCTCAAATACGCCAGCACGGCCTCAGGCCCGCCGAAGGGTGGTTTGGCATAAACCACCCAGCTGGTTTTGCGCAACGGCGAGAGATGCGCGGCGAAGGTATCGGGGTCGGCCAGCTTTGCCAGTTCGCCGAAGAAGCGCAGCTTGCCTGCTTTGTGCAATCTGCTCAGCCCTTCGATAAACAAGCGCCTGAACAGCCGCGACAGGACCTTCACGGGCAGGAAGAAGCCTGGGCGGCAGGCGATCCAGCGGATGCCATCCGGCGATAGCCCACCGCCCGGCACAATGACATGGACATGGGGATGGTGGGTCATCGCCGACCCCCAAGTGTGCAGCACGCTGGTCATGCCAATCTTTGCGCCAAGGTGTTTTGGATCAGCTGCGATGGTCAGCAGCGTCTGTGACGACGCCTTGAACAGCAGACCATAGACCGCCGCCTTGTTCTGATAGGCAATATCGGCGATCTGGGCTGGCAGGGTGAAGACCACATGGAAGTATTCGGCCGGTAACAGGTCTTCCATCCGCGCCTGCATCCAGTCCTGGGCTGCCGCGCCCTGACACTTTGGACAATGCCGGTTGCGACAGGAGTTATAGGCAACATGCTGATGATCGCATTTGGTACAGGCAGCGACATGCCCGCCAAGCGCTGCGGTCCGGCAAGCCTCGATGGACGACATCACCTTCAACTGCGGCAGGTTAAGGTGTCCGGCGTGGTCCCGGCGATAGGCAGCACCATGGGCGCGGAAGATATCCGCGACCTCCAGTTTGGGGCGGGGCATCGGAGCCGAGGTTTATCCGGCCCCGGCTTCCCGGCGCACCAGCAGATCAAGTGGGCTGGTGACGTCGCGGATCGTCTTGGTGGCCACCTGTGTGTAGATCGTCGTCGTTTCCAACTTGGCGTGCCCCAGCAGAACCTGAATGACCCGAATGTTGGTTCCGCCCTCAAGCAGATGTGTGGCAAAGCTGTGCCGGAGCGTGTGAGGTGACACAGCCTTCTTGATCTCGGCAAAGTCGCAGGCTACCCCGAAAGCCCGATTGAACTGCCGCGTCGAGATCGGGTCGATGCGATTGCGACCCGGGAACATCCAGCCCCCTGGACGCGCTTCGCGGTAATAGTCGCGCAGAAGATCCAGCAGGCTTGGTGACAACATCACATGGCGGTCCTTGCCGCCCTTGCCCTGGTCCACCCGGATCAACATGCGGTCGCTGTCGATATCGCCAACCTTCAGATGCGTGACTTCACTCGCCCGCAACCCGCCGCCATAGGCCACGCTGAACGCTGCCCGATACCTCAGCCCCGGTCCGGGCGCGGCTTCAAGAATACGCGCGACCTCTTCGGCGCTCAGCACCACCGGGATCTTCTTGGCGGCACGCTGATAGCGCATGTGCTGCTTCATCTCGGGGCGCGGACACGTCGTTGCAAAGAAGAAACTCAACACTGTCAGCCGGTTGTTGAAGGTCGGCGCACCGACTCCGCGTTCCTTCATATCCAGTTGAAACGCCCGCAATTCTTCTGGCGTGGCGCTATCCGGCGCGTGCCCCAAGAAGCGGGTAAAATCGCGCATCCCTCGCAAATACATCGTCTGCGTCTTGGGCTGCAGTCCTTTGATCTGCATATCTTCGAGAAACCGCTGGCGCAGCGCCGGTACATATTGGTCTGACATTGAAACCTCCTATCGTCAGATTGAGAAGGTCCCAATCGTCCTACAGGTTCGTCAGTTCACAAAATCACAGCGCTCAAATCAGCGCGCATCGCCCGCAACAAGCGCCAATACCGCGAGAGCGGTTTCGTCCAAGTCCCGCTCACCGGACTTTCGCCCAATCCAAATTGAACGTCCGCTTTCACCAAATTCCGGAAAGCTTTTCAATTGGGATTCAAAAGCCACATGACGGCAAGAAAGCTCCTACTTCATTTTGTGCAGCAATCTCCAATTTGTCATTTTGTGGTTTTCAAATGGGGACGAGCATCATGGACGAAGAAAAGTTAGCCGCTGCAATCACACTGCAATTACCTGAGCAGCTAGGCTGGGCCATACAGTCCGAGGATCACTCATGGACAGGCAAGGACATGCGGGGATTTCTCGATTGCATCGGTGCCCAATCAACTGGGCCAATCACGTTGTCGGTTTCCTTATTGTTCGAGTTGACTGGCAACGGTGGAACGGTACGGTCAAAGGATGATACCCCGGGGGAGGGGGCGGGTTATGAAAAATGATGCCAACGATGATCCATGGATTCAGACGGTAAGTGGTAAGAAGTTCCCGCTAATTGAGCCTGACCTCAAGCAAATCGATATTGAAGACATAGCTCATGCGCTTTCAATGCTGTGTCGCTTCAATGGCCAATGCACCAGGTTTTATTCAGTCGCTGAACATTCTGTTCATGTATCCTACGTGATCGACCCAGAAATGGCGCTAGTTGGACTATTGCACGATGCGGCTGAGGCGTATTTGGGTGATGAACCATCTCCGCTGAAAGACCACCTGACGCAGTTCCATG
>CALCGO010000397.1 GCA_937901055.1 uncultured Rhodobacterales bacterium | reverse complement strand
ACGCCTTTCTTGCATGCACCGAGAAACTGCGAATTCCAGCGGCAGATACACGGGCCAAGAATTCTGGGAGAATGTCCTCGGGTTTCTGATCGTCGACGCCGATACGGCACTTGATCGTAACTTCTACGCCCGTCGATGCTTTGATCATCGCAGATGCGCAATCGGCCACTAGTGCAGGGTTTTCCATCAAAACCGCACCAAAACTGCCTGACTGCACACGGTCCGAAGGGCAGCCGATGTTTAGATTAACCTCGTCGTAGCCATAATCGCAGGCGATGCGGGTAGCCTCGGCCAGCAATTCGGGATCAGAACCGCCAAGTTGCAGCGCAACGGGGTGTTCGTCTGAATGAAAGCCGAGCAAGTGATCACGATTTCCGTGCACAACGGCCGCTGCTGTCACCATTTCTGTGTACAGCAGCGTATGTTTGGTGAACCGACGGTGGAAGTACCGACAGTGGCGGTCTGTCCAGTCCATCATTGGTGCAACGGATAGTTTACGATTTATTGTCGTCATTAACTCGGTCTAACCTCGGGTGAGTGTTGTACGCATCCCTACCCTAGCGCGGCCAGTTTTTCCAGTGCGGTTGATTCATTGCCTGACAAATCTTGTTGACCTTCATCGCAAGGATATCCAAGGTCGAGTCTTATCATTTATCGAGGGGACAAAATGAAACGTATTTCTTTACTAATCGGCGGGGCTGCGATTGCCGTCTCGATTGCATCATCTGCGATGGCGCAAGAGGTGACATTGCGCCTGCACCAGTTCTTGCCGTTGCAATCTGCAATTCCCGGGAACGCAATCCAGCCATGGATTGAAAGGATCGAAGCGGAATCAGGCGGACGCATCAAGATTGAACATTATCCTTCCATGCAACTTGGTGGCGGACCACCTGCGCTTTACGGGCAGGCCAAAGACGGCGTGGTCGATATTATCTGGACGCTGATGGGATATACGCCGGGGCGGTTCCCGAGTTCCGAAGCGTTTGAGCTGCCGTTTATGACGGGTAATTCCGAGGCATCCTCGCGGGCGTTCCACGAGTTTATCGAGGCTAATGCGATGGCAGAATTCGCCGACACGCATCCACTGGTGTTTCATACGCACGGGCCGGGCTGGATCCATTCCAACATGCCGATTGCTAATTTGGAAGATGTTTCTGGCCAAAAACTGCGTGGGCCTACGCGCGTGATCACCAACTTGCTTGGAAAGCTGGGGGCGACGCCTGTTGGCATGCCTGTTCCTGCGGTTCCCGAAGCGTTGTCCAAAGGTGTGATTGACGGCACGGTTATTCCGTTTGAAGTGACGGTTCCGCTGCGCGTTTCGGAGCTGGTGACAAACCACACTGGGTTTGAATCGAACCCCGGCCTTTATACGGCGACGTTTATTCTAACCATGAATAACAACAGTTACGACGGGCTGCCGGATGATCTGAAGGCGATCATTGATGCGAACTCTGGCCCCGATGTGGCTGCCATGTTCGGGGCAGTTATGGATGCTGGCGATATTTCCGGCCGTGCGATTGCGGAAGCCACGGACAATGCGGTTACGGCGTTGGATGACGCCGAAAAGGCCCGTTGGATGGCAGCGGCGCAGCCCGTTGTTGACGAGTGGTTGATCGAAATGGAGGGGCTTGGCATTGACGGGCAGGCTTTGATCGACTCAGCCAAGGCGCTGATTGCCAAGCACGAAATGTAATAAATCGGGTGGCCGGATCACGGTTCGGCCACCATCAAATGCGCTTTATTGAATATAATTCTTGCGCTTGAACGTTATTCGCGCAAACATCCTTGCAACCCGTTTTGCCAAGGAGCCTCCCATGACTATTCTGCGCCCATCCCGCCGCGACATCCTCAAAATGAGCGCCGCGGCGCCTGCCTTTGCCCTTGGCGCACCCGCTTTGGCGAAAGTTTCAGCGCCCATCAATGGACAATCGGCCGGGTACTTTAGATTTACGGTGGGCGCGGCAAAGCTGACGGTTGTCTCCGACGGAAACTTTACCAGTTCCGCACGCGACATCGGTGTGAATGCTGACGAAGACGAGATCATCGCCTTTATGGAAGC
>CALCGO010000396.1 GCA_937901055.1 uncultured Rhodobacterales bacterium | reverse complement strand
AACCCTCTGCCACAGGTCCTCAGACCGCGGCCCGAGCAAAACAATCCAACCCCAACTGAGCTCAGGCAACGCTGATATTGGCTCGATGGTACACGGTCTATTGTCCGATAGAGCCCTGATTCTTGGTTCCCGGGCAGCAGGCTTAGCCAGGGTGGTCCAGTAACACCAGGCCGGGCCGCTTGGTCGATTGTTGGATGGACTCTAACCGAATATCGAATCTAAGGAACTTCGGTGGTATATGAATTGTTAGTAGACTATTTTGTTGGCAGGTGGGATTTTTAATTGATGGGCATAATATCCGCATCCGCGCCGACAACCAAAAGTATGCAGGCGAAAGACATATTTCTTGTTATCTCCTGACGCGAGTGCAAATATCGTCTAGCTTAACAATGTTTTGGGGATAGTGTTAAAGCCTAGAGTTTGTAGAACTACCTTTAATAAAAAAATAAAGCCACAGGAGAAAATTTCATGGACTTATTATGGAGTAGGTATTCTGCCGTATTCTATACGAGCGTTCTTGCAGTTATTCTTTCAGTTGCCGGACTTCATTGGCATAGTCTTCTATATCCTGCGTTCTTATTATCTATAGCCGCGGCTGTCGGATTTTATGATATTTTTCAGAAAAAAAGACCTGTTTTAGCAAACTTTCCACTAATTGGGCGTTTTCGCTTTGTGCTCGAATCAATCCGGCCCGAATTACGTCAATATTTTTGGGAGTCAGACACAGACGAGCTGCCATATTCGCGCAATCAAAGATCAATGGTATATCAGCGATCCAAGCAAATTTTAGCTGCGCGCCCATTTGGCTCTGACGAAAATCATTATTCAGACGATTTTACCTGGCTTAACCACTCAATAGCGCCTTCTCATATTAATGATGATGACTTTCGAGTCATAGTTGGCAAGGGTGACGCATGTTATGCTATGTCGATACTGAATATCTCAGGTACCAGTTTTGGTTCGCTTTCGCCCAACGCCATTCAAGCTCTGTCGAAAGGTGCACAGATTGGCGGCTTTGCTCACAACACAGGCGAAGGATCATTATCCAAATATCACCAGCTTGGCGGTGGTGATACAATTTGGCAGATTTCAACAGGATATTTCGGATGCCGGACGAAAGATGGTAAATTCGACAGCGAAACCTTTAAAAAGCGTGCAACACTCCCACAGGTAAAAATGATCGAAATCAAGCTTAGCCAGGGGGCCAAACCCGGTCATGGGGGGATGCTGTTGAGCTCAAAAGTAACACCAGAAATCGCTGAAACCAGAGGTGTTAAACCCTTCACGGATGTCATCTCTCCACACAGCCATTCTGAGTTTGGCACTCCCACTGAACTTCTTAAATTCGCAGAACGCCTGCGCAATCTCTCGTGCGGCAAACCAGTTGGTATAAAACTTTGTATCGGGCACCCATGGGAATTTATTGCAATCGTAAAGGCCATGACAGAGACGGGTATCGAGCTTGATTTTATAACCGTTGATGGCTCCGAAGGCGGCACGGGCGCAGCCCCTGTTGAATTTACAGATCACCTCGGCTGTCTGCTCAGAGATGCGGTTGTTTTCGTCGATAATACCCTACGTGGTGCAAATCTTCGTGATCGCGTCAAAGTGGGGTCCTCTGCCAAACTTGTTAGCGCCTACGACATCGTACGAATATGCGCCTTGGGCGCTGATTGGTGCAATATGGCCCGACCGTTCATGTTCTCGCTGGGCTGTATTCAGGCCCGTGATTGCTCCTCAGGACATTGCCCTACTGGGATTGCAACTATGGATCCCAAACGCTACCGCGCACTTGATATCCCTTCCCGCGCAGAGCGGGTTCGCAACTTCCAAAAAAATACACGATTTGCTTTGAAGGAACTTCTTGAGGCGGCGGGGCTGACACACCCTGATCAACTGACGCGCCGGCACATCGTCCGCCGGTTGTCAGGCAGCCAAATCAAGTTAGCAGATCAAATCTATCCAAAAGTTGAAACCGGTGCTTTGCTACGTAACGAGAAAGTCGAAGATACCAGGCTAGCTTCCTACTGGCATCGCGTCAGCGGTGCTTCCTTTTCACCAATGAACTGATTAGATTAGTGTTTAAACGCAAAAAGGCGTCTGACGTCAGCGCCTTTTCACGCAGATATTGAGACTTCTGATGCAACGCCTCTTGTTTGGATGATCAGTCAAACAAGAGGCGTATAAATGTTACCAGAGAATGCGGTAATGATTCCAACTGATGATAATTTGTGTTTTCTACCTATTGAGAGGTTTACAAAAACTCGAGAGCTTTATCTGCAATGGCATTCGAAACATACTATTTCACCAGCCGCTACAGCGTTTATGGAACTTGTAAAGGATATGGCGCACCGTCATGCAAAATGCCATCGGTGAAAAAAGTCCGTTAATCGGTAAACTAATTAAGCATAAAAGCGAACAGCTTTCGCGTTGAGCGTGGCAAACCAGAGAGATGCAGTTACCAAACAAAATTATCCCCGAATGAATTTACAAGACTAATACTTAAGGCCCGTGGT
>CALCGO010000395.1 GCA_937901055.1 uncultured Rhodobacterales bacterium | reverse complement strand
AGCTCGACCAGTTCAAAATCACCTGGAACCGGGCCTAACCCTGCCCAGATCATGGCGCGCCCCGTGATGGAAATGATTGTCATGATCGCCGCGGCGGTCAGCAGAAACCCTCCGAAATACGCCAGCCATCTAGCCGCGACTTTCAGTATGCGCCCTAGTCTGGCCTCGGCCAGCGGGGCGAAGCCCTTTGGTGAATCGCTCAACATAGTCCCCTTTTACGCGCCTTATGACGGCTATGAGGGTGGAATGATAGATGCCCGATTGTTCAACCCGTCAACATCCATACCGGCGGTTTTCTTGTAAGAAGCGGCAGTGTTTTCCAGCTCGTCTTTCGTCAGGACATCTTCGATCTGTTTAAATCCGTCGGGGGCCCGCCCGGCAACAACATCCAGTACCTTGTCCGGCCCGTCGCCTCGATTGGCCAACACGATGGCCGCTGTGACAGGTCGGCGCTCCGTATCGTAGGTTTGCAACGCAGCGGCGGTCACGCCTTGCCTTTGCATTTCTCGGGCCAAAACGCGGGCATCCAGTATGGCCTGCGTGGCCCCGTTTGAACCGATAGGGTACATTGGGTGGGCGGCATCGCCCAGCAGCGTCATGTTCCCGTGCGCCCATTGCGGCAAGGGATCGCGATCAATCATCGGAAACTCGAATACATGCTCGGCGTTGCGGATGATTTCAGGAACGTCCAGCCAGTCGAACGACCAGTCTTTGAACTGTGGCAAGAAGTCATCAAGCACACCGGGCCGGTTCCAGTCTTCGCGTGACCACATATATTCCGGCGGGAATTTCAGATCACATATCCAGTTGATAACGGACCCCTCGGGTGTGTCGGCGATCGGGTAGCAAACAAACTTGCGTTTCTTTTCCCCGACCATCGCCATCGAGCGCCCCGTCAGGAATTTCGGCCCTCTGGTAACCCCGCGCCACATGACGATGCCACCCCATATAGGCAGTCCCTCATCCGGGTAAAGACGTGCACGAGCACTGGAGTGCAGACCGTCCGCCGCGATAAAGACGCTGCCATTTTCGCGCGTTTCAACGCCTGCTTGGTCTGTGACCGCGATCTCGACGCCTGTCGGTGTATCTGCCCAATCGGTAACTTTGGCCCCCGTCTGAATTGCGTCTTTGCCCAACCGTTCCCGCACGGCCTTGAGCAATAACATTTGCAATTTCCCGCGATGGATCGAAAACTGCGGCCACCTGTAGCCCGCTTTCATCCCACGTGGCTCAGACCAGATCTTCCCGCCTTGAGCGGAGGCATAGACGACTTCTTCGGTCCGCAGGCCGATTTCGTCCAGCTCCGCCAGCAGGCCAAGTTCGGCAAGCTCGCGCACTGCGGAGGGTTGCAAATTTATGCCCACGCCCAGCGGCTTAATCTGCTCCACAGCTTCGAAGATACGACACGGAATACCGATTTGATGGAGGCTGAGCGCAAGGCTCAACCCACCGATACCTGCACCGCTAATTAGTATAGTCATTCAGTATTACCCAGCGAAGAATCCAAGGATAAGCCCCATAATTGTGCAGCCGATCGTGGCATATCCGCCATCTATCAGTGTCAAGTTTCGCGGGCGCATTCCGTAGGCGTAGTTCGTCACAATCCACGGCGAAACGATGAACAACCCGAGGCCCAAACCCGCAAGTCCGCCTTTGCCAAGCCCGGTTATGTCGGCCATTTCAAAAACATGGCGCATCATTCCGGCCACCAGAATGCTGGCGATAGCGCTGACGATAAATGGTGTCATGTCCTGCTTTCCGTCCGCGGGCTTGACCATTTCTTGTGTTACGCCAGACGCGCTCATCCACGGTTTTGCAAGTGTCATATACCAAACTGCACCAAAACCGTAGCTGCCCACAGCGGCGATGATTACCGAAATATATTCCATGATATTGCTCCCTCGTTTTTTTGTTTGTGAGGGCAGTATGGGCGGAGTAGTTGGTGCGATCAAGTAATTCGCGGGTTACGGTGCGGTATAGCCACCAAGTTCACAAATAATCGCCCATTCATCGGGCGTCACCGGCTGCACCGACAGGCGGGTATTGTTCACCAGTACCATGTCGGTCAGACGTGGGTCATCTTTGCAATTTTGCAAGGTCACTGGCGTCGGGAATGACCCAACCGCCTTGATGTCTACGCATTCCCAGCGGTGATCATCGGTCGTGCTGTCAGGATGGATTTCGGCGCAAACCTCGACAACGCCAACGACGCGTTTTTCGTCAATGGAGTGGTAGAAGAACCCTAGATCGCCGATTTTCATCAACCGCATATTGTTGCGAGCCTGATAGTTGCGTATGCCGTCCCACTCTTCGCCAGCGTCCCCTTTGGCCAGCTGGTCGTCCCATCCCCAAGCATTCGGTTCGGATTTGAAAAGCCAGTAGTTCATCCGATTACTCCTGTTTCAGGGGGCGGGAAAGCAGTGCATCAATGGCTTCGTCTACCGTAATTTTGCGCGAAAGGATAGCGGCAACGACTTGGGCGACGGGCATCTCGATGCCGTGACGTTCAGCAAGGGTGCAGGCCGCTTGCGCTGTAGCAACGCCTTCCACCGTCTTACCGCTGCTTTTGATCTCGCCCGAACCTATCGCCAATCCTTGCGCGAAGTTTCGCGACATTGTGGAGCCGCAGGTAAGCGTCAGATCACCAAGGCCGGACAACCCGCTGAAGGTTTCGTCAACGCCTCCCATGGCTGTACCAAGGCGGCGCATTTCAGCAAACCCGCGCGTCATCAATGCGGCCCGCGCACTTTCGCCTAGCTTCGCGCCAATGACGATACCCGCCCCGATGGCAATCACGTTCTTTAGCGCCCCACCAAGCTGCGCACCGATTGCGTCAGTCGAAAGATAAAGACGTAAACGATCGGTCGAAAGCTGGCGTTGCAGCGATTTTCCAAGTGCCGCATCTTCACACGCCAATGTAAGCGCGGTCGGTAAACCACGGGCGATTTCGGTGGCAAAACCGGGTCCGGTTAACACCGCAACAGAATGGTCAGGCGCGTGCGTAGAGGCAATGTCGGATTGTAGCTGAAAACTTTGCAGATCAATGCCTTTGGCGCACAGAACCAGCGGGGCGTTGGGCAATTGCGCCGCATGCTTGGCCAAAAACTTGGCGGTTTTCTGTGCGGGAACGGCCAGCAGCACAATTTTCGCATCCGCCGCCGTTGTCAGATTACTGATCGGGCTAATGCCTTTGGGCAACGTGATATCCGGTAGGCGTGGCGCTGTGCGTGTAGCCGCCGACGTTTTCGCCTGTTGCGCCGAGCGCGACCACAGATAAACTTCATTTCCGGCATCAGCCAATGCGCACGCAAGTGCTGTTCCGAATGCCCCTGCGCCTATTACAGCTAT
>CALCGO010000394.1 GCA_937901055.1 uncultured Rhodobacterales bacterium | reverse complement strand
CAATCTCGGTGGCCCTGATTGCTACAACATTTGTTCTGAATTCCCTGTTTCATGACTTCTTCGGAAAACGGATTTTTGCCGAACTGGACCGCGACCTCATTCAGCTAACGGCTAATTTGGCTATTGAACAAGACGGCGGCCTATCCGTTGAACCGCTGACAAACCCGCGTTTCGGCCTTCCGTTTAGCGGCCTATATTGGCAAGCCGTCGAGTCAGAAAAACAGGCAGTTGTTTCGCGCTCCCTTTGGGGGGGGGCTTATGAGTTTCCGGATAACCCGGTCGCCGGCCAACGTACCCGTCTCGAACTAGATTCGAGTCAGGGTGTTCCTCTTCTGATTACCGGCTGGACAATCCTGATTGGCGAAAACGATCAACAACGCGCGATCACCCTGTCGGTCGCCACCAACGAGTCTGAGGTTATCGAGGCCACCGCCAACTTCAGGTCGGCGTTTATCCTTTGGCTTGCACTGATGTTCGTTGGGTTGATCATTGCGTCCTGGGTACAAGTACGCCTTGGACTAGTCCCATTGGAGACGTTACGCAAAAAAGTTGAACAAGTGCGTTCCGGTAGCAAAGCTACTCTTGAAGGACCCTTTCCGAGCGAGGTTCAACCCTTGGCGACCGAGGTCAACGAATTGTTAGCGTTGCACGAAACCTCGCTTTCCGATGCCCGAGAACGAGCAAGTGATCTTGCGCACGGGCTTAAGACACCGTTAACGGTTATGCAGACTATTGCGCGAGATTTGCGAAAGGCTAACGAAGCCGAGCAAGCGGACGAGATCGACGCCCAGATTGCCTCCATGCGCCATTATATCGAGCGCGAACTCGCGCGTGTCCGCACCCAAATACCAAGCAACGTCAAAACCCAAGCCGCCCCTGTTGTTGATAAAATGGTCAGCACCATACGCCGTTTCCCTCGCGAAACTCCGCTTGCCTGGCATGTAGAATTGCCAGACGAATTGGTCACGCCTTTTGATGCACATGATTTGTCCGAGATGCTGGGAAATGTCCTCGATAACGCGCGAAAATGGGCTAGCTCGCAGGTTCGGATTCAAGGGAAAATCCAGCTTGATGGACGCGCGTCTATCACAATTGAAGATGATGGTCCGGGGGTAGCTGACAATATGTTGCCAACCATCCTTGCGCGTGGCGAACGGCTGGATCCGTCGGTGCAGGGTACCGGCCTCGGCCTCGCGATTTGCGCGGATATGGCTGAAAGCTACGGGGCAGAGTTTACGCTCGCTAAATCATCGCTCGGTGGATTGTCTGTTACAATTATGTGGCAGCTACGCTAAATACGCGAGTATTCCGTTAACCATTTTCTGTTTCTATACCATAGAACGACAAATACGCATTTATATCAGGAGCATCTCGTGAAAATTGTAATGATCGGCGCGGGCTACGTTGGATTGGTGTCCGGTGTATGTTTTTCAGATTTCGGCCACCACGTCATTTGTGTCGAGAAAGATCAAACCAAACTGGTCAAGCTTCGCGCTGGTGAGGTGCCCATATTCGAGCCGGGCCTAGACGTGTTGTTGAAACGAAACATCAATGAGGGGAGGCTTGAATTTTCCGATGACCTCGCAACCTCTATTGTCGATGCGGACGCGGTTTTCATCGCCGTTGGCACTCCGGCACGACGGGGCGATGGTTTCGCCGATCTAACGTACGTCTACGAGACCGCGAAAGAGCTAGGTGAAAAGCTTACAAATGACACCGTTATCATCACAAAATCCACTGTCCCGGTCGGCACCAACCGAGAGATCAAGCGGATCATCACGGCTTGCAATCCCAAGGCTGCATTTGAAATAGTATCCAACCCGGAATTTTTGCGCGAAGGCTCCGCGATCGAAGATTTCATGCGGCCAGACCGTGTCATCGTCGGAGTGGGATCCGCGGAAGCAGAGTCGGTAATGCGCAACATTTATCGCCCGCTCAACATCCGTGAAACGCCCATCATGGTAACGGATTTGGAAACTGCCGAGACGATCAAATACGCAGCAAACGCCTTCCTCGCAATGAAGATTACCTTCATTAACGAAATCGCCGACCTTTGCGAAAAAACGGGCGGCGATGTCCAACAAGTCGCAAAGGGTATCGGCCTTGATACGCGGATTGGTGGCAAGTTCTTGCACGCAGGTCCGGGTTACGGGGGCAGTTGTTTCCCTAAAGACACCTTGGCGCTGGTTCAAACTGGCCAGCGTTACGGCGCACCGCAGCGCATTATCGAAACAGTTGTGGCGGTGAATGACGCGCGCAAATCCGCTATGACCGGCAAAATTCTTGCCGCTTGCGGCGGCAGCGTTAAGGGCAAACGCATTGCCGTGCTTGGCGTGACCTTCAAGCCAAACACCGATGATATGCGCGATGCGCCCAGCTTGGTGATCATCCCTGAACTGATCGCAGCCGGTGCTAGCATAACGGCCTGCGATCCCGAAGGCGGCGATGAGGCGCGCAAATTGCTGGACGGGGTTGACTGGGTGGATGATGCATATTCCGCAGCGGATGGCGCAGATGCGTTGGTGATTATCACTGAATGGAACGCCTTCCGTGGGCTTGATCTTGCACGAATTAGGCAATTGTTAACCACTTCTGTGTTCATTGATTTGCGGAACATTTATCCACCCGAAGAAGTTTCCGCCGCGGGCTTGACGCTTACCAACGTCGGCAAAGGGACAATAGAAAGTTAACGATATGCGCAAGGTTTTCGTAACAGGATCTGCCGGTTTTATTGGCTACCATTTATGTCAAATGCTTCTGGATGAGGGGTTTGAGGTGATCGGTTTTGACGGCATGACCGATTACTATGACGTGACGCTAAAACAACGCCGCCAACAGATGTTGTTGCAAAATCCAAACTTCACAACCCACAAAGCCATGCTGGAAGATGTCGATGGATTGCGAAAGGCGTATATCGCCGCGAAGCCTGATATCGTCGTACACCTCGCGGCGCAAGCCGGGGTTCGATATAGCCTCGAAAACCCGCGTGCATATGTCGAAGCCAATATCGTTGGTACCTTTAATCTCATGGAACTCACCCGCGAATTTGGGGTTGAACACCTGCTGATGGCTTCGACCTCCTCGGTTTACGGCGCGAACGAAGACATGCCGTTTGCAGAGACCGATAAAACCGAGACCCCGCTTACGCTTTACGCGGCCACCAAAAAGGCAACCGAGGGGATGGCGCATTCCTATGCCCACCTATGGAAAATCCCGACAACGATGTTCCGGTTTTTCACCGTTTATGGCCCGTTTGGTCGTCCGGATATGGCGTTATTCAAATTTGTTAAAGCCACTTTGGCGGGGCAACCAATTGACGTTTACAATCATGGAAACATGGCCCGGGACTTTACTTATGTTACTGATCTAGTACGCGGAATTCGCCTGTTGATCGACGCGGCCCCTGTTGAACCAGACAACCCGGAAAGCATTCCCGAAGGCGATAGCCTTAGCCCGGTTGGGCCCTATAGAACGGTAAATATCGGGAATTCGGACAAAGTCAGCCTCGGCGCTTTTATCGAGGCTATGGAAACCGCACTTGGCATGAAAGCAGTGCGCAACAATATGGAAATGCAAAAGGGCGATGTGCCCGCCACATGGGCAAATGCATCCCTGTTGAAAGAGTTAACGGGATACTGCCCGCAAACGAATGTGGATGAGGGCGTAGCCAAGTTCGTTAACTGGTATCGCGATTACTACAACGTTTAACAAAACCTAAACGAAAAACGGCGCCTCGATCGGGCGCCGTTATTAATTAATCATCTGTAAACTAGTTGTTCACAGCAGCCGCTTCAGCCTCGGTCGAGCGTTGGCCATTGGCCCAGAACCCGTTATATTCTTCACCACTTGCATAGCGCATTACGCCTCGGCCTTGGCGTTGGCCTTTACTGAAGAACCCCTCATAAACGTCGCCGTTCGGATAT
>CALCGO010000393.1 GCA_937901055.1 uncultured Rhodobacterales bacterium | reverse complement strand
TTGGCGAGATATTGATTTAGGTAAAAATGTTTGGACTGTACCCGTAAGTAAAAGTGGTCGTTCTCGACTTATTATTTTGAACAGTGGTGTTATGGACTTGCTGGGAGAGCTGCAGCAAACAACGAAACGCCTTGGACTGCCGATTGAAGCAAGCGATTACATTTTCATTAACCAAAAGACAAAAGATAGATATTACAGCTTTGGCGCGGCTTTTTCTAAAGCACGTTGTTTCGCGGGTTTAGATGATGTCCGTATACATGACTTACGACACACTTATGCCAGCGTTCTAATTAACAATGGTGTCAGCCTATATGAAGTTCAAACTTTGTTGGGGCATTCGAGTTCAAATATGACGCAACGCTACGCACATCTCATGCCCCACAAGCTACATGAACGTACTGAGATTATAGCTGCTGTGATGAACAGACAAACTATACAAGCCGTAAAGCTGCCTGCCGCTTAGTCATCAACGTCATCGACCGTCAGCATTTCAATCTCACGCTCAACAACATCCAGCTTTATCCGCAACAGTGTTGTTGTCCTAAAACAAAAGAAAAGGGCGAACCAATCGGCCCGCCCTCTCTAATTCTAAACTAAACCGTTAGGCTTAGAATGTCATTGCGATACCAGCAACAGTACCAACAGCCCACTCAAGTGGACCAGAATCAGCAACGTCCGCTGTGTAAACGTATGCAGAAGCACCGCCACCTAGGTCGTAGTTAACGCCGGCATACATGTTGGATGCATCGTCAATACCAGCATACGCTGCTAGGTCGCCCATTACGTATGCAACGTCAGCAGTGTAACCAGTTGTTGCCGCGCCAGTTGCGTCGTCAATTGTTACACCAAGAGTTACAGTCATGCCTGCTTGTACTTCAGCAGTGTAACCAGCAGCCAAATCAAGTGTCGGTGTGTCGATATCGTAGTCAGCAGAAGCTGTGATGCCGCCAGCTGCGTAAGCTACGCCAACTGCAGTTTCAGCAACACCAGTGTTCGAAGCATAAGAAGCCGATACGGAAACCGCATCAGATACATCAAACCCAAGACCAAGGCCCATGGATGTATCTGTAGCGTTAGAAGCGTAAGCAACTGCAAAGGAAACGCCGGCAGCAGCGCCGGAAACATTCAGACCCATTGCAGATGTTTCATAGAACAATGCGAAAGCCAAATCGCCAGCAGAACCGGAAACCTGAGCTGCAACATCTGTGCCATCTGTCGAAGCTGCGATTGCGTAGCCACCAAGTGTAGAGTCAGCACGCAACTCGTGTTCGCCGGAAGCGAAAACGATATCACCAGCGACGAACGCATCGTCTGTGCCAGCGCCGTCAACGTCAACAGCCATGCCAGCAACTTCAGCGAAGCCTAGGCCAGCGTTGTCAATATCGCCGAAAGAAATCGAACCGTACGATGTATCAAGTTTAGCGATCCAAGTTGGCCTATCGTCGATATGGTCTGTCTCGAGGTCATCCCACTCAGTCCATTGTGCAACGCCTGTCAGAGCAAGACTTGCAACTGCACCGCTATTCAATTCTTGAGTGAAAGTCAGGTTTGCGTCAGCTACTGCATCGTAAGTGAAACCGTCAGTACCAGCAAGGTCGTATTCTACGGATGCGGAACCTGTCCAGCTGAAGTCAACATCTGCAGCAGCTGCTGCGCCAGCAAAGGCAACCAGTGCTGTAGTAGTAAGAAGAACGTTTTTCATCGTTTTTTCTCTCATTATAGTTAAAAGATCACCTATCACCGGTTGCCCGGAAGGAGTGCGACTGTAATCAACCAACCTGCCGTTCGGGTCAAGCAGGCTGACTATTGCGTGATAAATGTTCTGTGGGGTGATGCAGGGATGTCACACTCTTGCGACTTAGAGGCGACTCAATACCTCTTGTTCCCGCTTTCACGACCTTATACTTAGAAAACAAACGGAATTCGGCATGGGCCGGACTGCAAAAGAGGGAATCGCTGGCTGTGTCACGATATAACGCGCGCGTAACTGAACCAAAATGGCAAAAAGCTTGGGATGATGCTCAGGTTTTCAAGGCAGAACGCGACGATTCGCTTGAGAAATACTATGTGTTGGAGATGTTTCCGTACCCGTCTGGGCGCATTCATATCGGCCACGTTCGCAACTATACTATGGGCGATGTGGTAGCTCGGTTCAAATCTGCGCGCGGATTTAACGTTTTGCACCCGATGGGCTGGGACGCCTTTGGTATGCCAGCCGAAAATGCTGCGATGGAAAACAACACCCATCCCGGCACTTGGACATATAAGAATATCGCCGACATGAAGGAACAGATGAAGCCACTGGGTTTCAGTCTGGACTGGACCCGCGAATTCGCAACCTGTGATCCCGAATACTACGGCAAACAACAAGCTATGTTTATCGACATGCTGGATGCTGGTCTGATTTATCGCAAGAATGCCGTCGTGAACTGGGATCCGGTTGATATGACTGTGCTTGCGAACGAGCAGGTGATTGACGGCAAGGGCTGGCGTTCAAACGCACCGGTGGAACGTAAAGAACTGACGCAGTGGTTCTTCAAGATTTCCGAGTATTCTGATGAATTGTTGGATGCGTTGGATAATCTGGGGGAGTGGCCCGAAAAAGTTCGCACGATGCAGAAGAACTGGATCGGTAAATCGCAAGGTTTGCAGTTCAGTTTTGACATGAATGGCGGGCCTGACGGCTTTGAGAAACTGGAGGTGTATACCACGCGTCCAGATACACTGTTTGGGGCGAGTTTTGCCGCGATTTCAGCGGATCATCCGCTGGCCAAAGCGTTGGAAAGTGATCCGAAGGTCGCTCCGTTCAATGCCGACTGTCGCCGCATGGGCACATCCGCCGAAGAGATGGAGAAAGCCGACAAGCGCGGTTTCGACACTGGTATCACTGTAACGCACCCGTTTGACCCGGATTTGCAACTGCCCGTCTATATCGCCAATTTTGTCCTGATGGATTATGGCACGGGCGCAATTTTCGGCTGTCCGGCGCATGACCAACGTGATTTGGACTTCGCACGTAAATATGGGCTAGATGTGAAGGCTGTGGTTTCCGCTGACGGTTCGAACTACGAAATAGGGACAGAGGCGTTCACTGATCCCGGTACGATTATCAACTCCGATTTTCTGAACGATATGTCGATTGACGATGCCAAAGCGGAAGTTATCTCGCGCATCGAGGCCCGCGATATGGGCAAAGGCGTCACAAACTACCGCCTGCGTGACTGGGGCATTAGCCGTCAGCGTTACTGGGGTTGCCCGATCCCTGTTATTCATTGCGACACCTGCGGGATCGTGCCCGAGAAGAAAGAAAACCTGCCAGTTAAGTTGCCCGATGATGTGTCGTTTGATCGCCCCGGTAACCCGCTGGATCGTCACGATACGTGGCGCAATGTTGACTGCCCGAAATGTGGTGCCAGCGCGCAACGCGAAACGGACACTATGGATACCTTCGTGGACTCGTCGTGGTATTATGCGCGCTTCACCTCGCCAAACGCCGAGACACCGACCGATCTGGCCGAGGCCGAGTATTGGATGAACGTCGATCAGTATATCGGCGGGATTGAGCACGCGATCTTGCATCTGCTGTATTCCCGCTTCTTCGCCCGCGCGATGCAGAAAACCGGCCATCTTCCGAAATCCGCGATCGAACCGTTTAACGCTTTGTTCACCCAAGGCATGGTTACGCATGAATTCTATGCCACTGAAGTTAATGATCGCATTGTTTATCACAACCCCTCCGAAGTTATCCGCACGTCTGAGGGCGCAACCCTGCGCTCCACTGGCGCGGAAGTAACCGTTGGACCGATCATCAAAATGTCCAAGTCCAAGAAAAACGTTGTGGACCCCGAAGATATCATTGACCAATACGGCGCCGATACCGCCCGTTGGTTTGTCATGTCCGACAGCCCGCCCGAACGAGATGTGGAATGGACGGCCGCTGGCGCCGAAGCTGCATGGAAGCATCTGCAACGCATCTGGCGTATGGCGGATGAAATCGACAACGCGTCCGATGGGGAATCATCCGCTGACGACGCGCTCGCGCTTTCCAAGGCTACGCACCGCGCGATTGACGATGTAACCAAAGGCATCGAGGGATTCGCCTTTAACAAAGCCATCGCCAAGCTATATGAATTCACCAACACCGTGCAGAAATCCAAGGCCGGTAAGGCTGATAAACAAGCAGCGATGCGAGTCATGGCGCAACTCATGCAACCGATGACACCTCATCTCGCCGAAGAAGTTTGGGCGTTGATGGGCGGGACGGAGATGGTAACAACTGCGCCTTGGCCGGTTGTTGACCCTGCAATGTTGGTCGATGACACCATCACGATGCCGATCCAGATTAACGGTAAACGACGCTCGGAAATCAAGGTCGCCAAAGACATGGCGAAATCCGAGGTTGAAAAACTGGCGCTGGCAGACGAAGCTGTGATTAGGGCGCTTGATGGCAATGCACCCAAGAAACTGATCGTAGTTCCGGGCCGTATCATCAATGTCGTTATTTAACCGCCGCAAATTTCTGACCCTGACAGCCGCTCCGCTGGCCCTATCGGCTTGCGGGTTCACCCCGATATACAGCGACGGGTCAGCAGCGGAACAAATGCACGGGCGCATCGCATTGGGGGCCCTTGATGGTCTCGAAGGCTTCCAGATGCGCGAGCAACTTGAGTCACGCCTCGGCTCCGCAACCGCTGCGACCCACCAACTGGACGTTGCGCTGGCAGTTGACAGTGACGGGATTGCTATCACTCAAGACGGCTCGATCACCCGATACAACCTTTCGGGCACCGCTGAGTTCACCATCACCCGACTGGGCGGTGGTGTCATATTCAGCGATACGGTCACGGCCTTTACTGCCTACAATGCTACGGCATCATCCTATGCCACGCGCATCGCCGAACAAGATGCCAACCGCCGGATGGCCGTCACAATCGCCGATAAAATCGTCACTCGACTGGCCACGTCAGCCGAGGATTGGTTAACGTGAAATTAAACGCCCGCGACGCTGCCCGGTTCTTGGCAAAACCTGACCTGTCCAAGGCCGGTGTATTGCTGTTCGGGCCGGACGCCATGCGGATCGCGTTAAAACGGCAAGATGTAGTCGCCACACTTGTCGGCGCCGAGGGCGAAAACGAGATGCGCCTGACCCGAATGAGTGGCGCTGAATTGCGCAAAGACCCGGCACGGCTGTTAGACGCGCTAAAAGCCCAAGGGTTTTTCCCCGGTCAACGTGCTGTGTTAGTCGAAGACGCAACAGACGGTCTGTCCAAAATTTTCGTTGCCGCTATTCAAGACTGGCTGCCCGGTGATGCAATGATGGTGGTCACGGCTGGTCAGCTAAATGCGCGATCTGCCCTTCGAAAGGCGTTCGAGGGAAGCGGCTCTTGTGTTGCCATCGGTATTTACACCGACCCTCCGACGCGCGACGAGATCGAAGGGACGCTGAAAAAGTCAGGCATCACGAGCGTGGACCCTGCTGCGATGACAGACCTCGACAACTTATCCCGCCAGCTAGACCTTGGCGACTTTCGCCAAACTATCGAAAAACTAGCGCTTTATAAGATAGGTGACGATACCCCCGTTACCCCCGAAGATATCATCGCTTGCGCCCCGCTAACGTCCGAGGCTGCACTGGACGATGCCGTAAACTTCGCCGCCGATGGAAATTCAGCCGCAATCGTCCCGCAGATGCGGCGACTAGCCGGGCAAGGCGTTAACCCGACGACACTTTGCATCGGGGCAACACGACATTTCCGCCAACTCCACGCCGCCGCTTCATCTGACCAGGGACCAGAGGCAGCACTTTCCCGTGCTCGCCCGCCAGTTTTCGGACCGCGGCGCGACCGTATGGTACGCCAAGCCCGACAATGGCAAACACCGCGCTTAGAGATGGCTATAAAAGTTTTGACAGACACTGACCTAGCCCTAAGATCTTCACGTCCCGTCCCAGCAATGGCGATGATGGAACGTGCTTTCATTCGCATCGCAATGCTGCGCCCGAAATAAGGAATTCACTATGTATAAAGTCATCGGAACATCAAAAAACCGCACCATGCGCGTGTATTGGGCACTGGAAGAAATGGGTCTGGATTACGAGATGGTACTGATCCCGCCGCGCTCCGAAGAAGTGCGTGCATTCAACCCGTCTGGCAAAGTTCCCTGCCTTCTTGTCGATGGTGAAGCGATCATTGACTCCGTGGCAATCGTTCAATTCCTTGCTGACAAACACGAAAAAATGACGTTTCCGGCTGGGACGATCAAGCGGGCACAACAGGACAGTTTCACCCAGTTTTGCGTCGACGAGATCGAAGGCGCATTGTGGACGGCCGCAAAAAACTCGTTCATCCATCCAGAAGACCTACGAGTGCCAGCCATTAAGCCAACGGCAAAGTATGAATTCGCTAATGCACTGAAGACGCTGGAAAACCGCCTTGGCGACAATGAATTCGTTATGGGCGATACCTTCACCATCCCCGATCTTCTTATGGGACATTGTGCCAATTGGGCAAGCGGCGCGAAGTTCGATATTCCTGAAGGTCCGGTCGCAGAATACTTCAAACGCGTGACCTCTCGGCCAGCCTATCAACGTGCCAAAGACAAGACCGGTTATTGATCTTTCAGATATTCCACCGCCGAATTTCCGGCATGCAGTCCCGTCGCCAGACAAGCCGTTATCAAATAGCCACCCGTCGGGGCTTCCCAGTCCAGCATTTCGCCTGCACAAAACACACCTGATCGGGATTTCAACATCAGGGAGTCATTTAACGCCGTTTGCGTTACCCCTCCGGCGGTCGAAATCGCCTCGTCCATCGGGGTTGGTCCGTTCAGCTCCAGCGGCAATGCTTTTATCCGCTTCGCCAATCCGGTGAATGTGTCAGGCAACGGCCCCGCTTCGCGCAGTAACGCGGCTTTGACACCCTTCAATCCTAGTGTTTTTCGCAGGTGGTTCGACAGGCTGTTTTTCCCGCGCGGGCGATTTAGTTTTGCGATAACGCTCTTTAAACCCATGTCCGGCATCAAGTCGATCAACAACTCACCACCATCCCGAAGTTCCGAGGAGATTGCGTACACCGCTCCTCCTTCAATCCCGCGCGCGGTAATGACGAATTCGCCCTTAACCGAGTGTTCACCAACCGTTAACCGAACCGGTTTCACCGGCGCGCCGAAATGCGGCTTCATGAAGTCTGACCATTCGCGCAGGAACCCCATGTTTGCGGGTTTAAACGGTGCTGTTTCTTCACCTAGCCATTCGGCCCAAGCGCCATCGGAGCCAAGCCGTGCCCAGCTTGCACCGCCTAGTGCCAGCACTGTGGCGTTCGCCTCGATCACCTTTTGACCGTCTGGCGTATCGAATTTTAGCGCATCACCATCCCAACCGGTCCAACGCCAACGCGTCCGAACTTCTACGTCTTTGGTAGCGAGCACGCCCATCCAGTTTCGCAATAGGGGCGACGTCTTCATGACTTTCGGGAAAACCCGACCGCTACTGCCGGTAAAAGTTTCTTGGCCCAATCCTTCGGCCCATGCACGAACCGCGATGGGGCCAAACGCTCGCAACATCGGCGCTAACCATTCCCGCGCTTCGCCGTAAACGTTCAGAAGTTCGTCAATTGGTTCGTCTTTAGTCAGGTTCAATCCCGACTTCCCCGCCATCAAAAACTTCCGCCCGACAGAAGGCTTTGCGTCCACGATTACAACCTTCACGCCCGCCTCAGCCAATCGCGACGCGGCCATCAAACCTGCCGGTCCAGCGCCAATAACAAGAGCCTCGATCTGTTCCATTCACATTTCCCGTGCAGGCGACAGGCCCGCAATAATATCCGCGTCAAAATCTGGCGTGCGGCCCAATATCATATCTGCCGCTAAAGCCGATAAAGCAGGCGAGGTTTGCACTCCGTAACCGCCTTGCCCAGCCAGCCAGAAGAACCCCTTTGCAGCCCCGTCAAACCCGACAACAGGCGTGCGATCAGGTGCGAAACTGCGTAGTCCTGCCCAGTTGCCTTCAACACGTGTGACCTCCTCGGTCACAAACTCCTGATACCGCGCCAAACCTTCGGCCAGAACCATATCGTCCGCCCAAGCGTCCATCGGATCAACCGGATCTTCCTCGGCCGAGGATACCAGCCACTTTCCTGCGTCCGGCTTGGCGTACCAAGTCTCGGTCGCGGATAACAGCATTGGCCAATCGGTAATATCTAAGCCACCCGGCGCTGGAAGCCGCGCAACAGAACGCCGGAAAGGCTGTATCCCTAACGGTTTAACACCCGCAAGTTTCGCGATCTGGTCTGCCCAAGCGCCCGCAGCATTCACAATGATTGGTGCCGAAAACTCGCCGCCAGCGGTTTGCACATGCCATTGGTCATCAAAATGAATGCTCGTTACACTTGCCTTGGCATGCAGTTGCGCTCCGTTACGGCGCGCTGTTTTCAACCGACTTTGGAACAGTTTGTCCACATCCAGATCACAAGCCGCGGTCGTCAACACCACGTCCTTGATATTGGCAAGATTCAGGATCGGGACCATCGCTAACGCCTCGTCCAGCGAAATTCGTTCGTTGAAGTCCGAGTCCGCCATTGCATCCATAAGATGCTGCTCACTTTCGTCGGCCAAATACAACACTCCGCGCTTGGACAGAACATCCGCTGCCTCAAAAGCAGCAAGGCTGGCACGCGTCAGTGTGTTAATCACCGTATTGCCGTAATTCGGCTCATACATCGCGGCCGAACGCCCCGTGGCGTGATACCCAAAGACGTCTTCGGCCTCCAATAACACAACGTCGGCATCGGCT
>CALCGO010000392.1 GCA_937901055.1 uncultured Rhodobacterales bacterium | reverse complement strand
GGCGACGCCCTTGCGGAAGGTAGCTACCGTTTAGCGGAGAAGTATGGGCATCCCGAAATTGCCGTCACGACCCGCAAACAGGAATTCCCCGGCTACGATCCGCGTGGTTCGCAGGGTATGGGCTTGCTCTATGCGACCTCGAATAAGGGCGCGTCCCACATGGAAGGCGATGTGGCCTACGAAGAAGTTTTCAGTACCCCTGTTAAGGAAGATCCGCTCTCGACGGACGGCAAAGCTGAATTAGTTAAACGTTTTCAGGATGCCTTTGCTCTGATTGATGCTTCTGGTTTATGTGTTTTCCTAGCTGTACGTTACGTCTTCAGCGCCGATCGCATGATCTGGCCTGTGCGTCTCTCGCAATTGATGGAATATACAACTGGCACAGATTACACACCCGAAGAAGTTCTCGAAGCCGCCGACCGTGTGTATACGCTCGAACGTCTCTTCCTGATGAAAGCCGGTTCCACAGAAGATACACTTCCGCATCGTATGCTCCACGAACCGCTGCCTGATGGCCCCGCCAAAGGACGCGTGAATGAACTCGACAAAATGCTGCCCGACTTCTACGTCGAACGCGGCTGGGATGAAAATGGCTGGCCCACGAAAGAGAAGTTAGAATCGTTAGGGATTGAATAACCAGAAGTTTTCACATAGCAAAAGAGCCTCTCAATTTTGAGAGGCTCTTTTTGTTTGCTTTTATTGTGTTGTTCTTACTTTATGCTTATTAGTACGGCTCTAACGGTACGACGGAAAAGGTAATTGCCGCAATTATGGTTGTCCGATTTCTATATAGTACGTAATGTCCTTTTGTACTTGAATCGCAAGCTGTGATTCACCAATTATGCTGCTCGCGCTGTCGTTATTACAGGCGACAAGCTCAAGCCCGCTGGCACCATCCGTCCATACGGCGATGAAGGTGTCGTAGTCTGAGCCGAAGGTATCGATGGCAATGGCGGTGTTTGCTGTAGGGGTGTAGGTATACCAGACGGTGGCTTGTCCGGTGACGATACCACAGCTGTTCAGGGTGGGATCATTGAGTGATGTTGTTGCTGTTGTGGTGTTGATGCTGCTGGTATAGGTGGGTAATGTAATATCGAAGGCAAACTCAAAGGAGTTGTTTTCCGGTGTCCACTCGGCATAGAGGGTGGCGCTTGCATCGATGTTGTAGGTGGTGCCAGCGTCATAGTGTGTTCCCGATCCATCGGTAGCGGTATTCCAGCCAGTGAAAGTGTAGTCTGCTTTGACGAGACTGCCTGTGTTTGTTGCAAGTGTTAGGTCAACGCCGTGGGTCTTGGTCTGGTTTGCCGGGGGAGTGCCTGATGTTGCACCGTTGGTAGCGTAGGC
>CALCGO010000391.1 GCA_937901055.1 uncultured Rhodobacterales bacterium | reverse complement strand
GATCGCGCCGCGCAGGGCGGTTGGGCCGGGCACGGTTTGCAGCGCCGCGAGCAGGGCTTGCAGGATGGGTTCTCGAGTGGTGGGCATGGTTTCTCTTAGGTGTATGAAAGTGCGATCAAACGCGGTTCAGTTTTGCTGTGACGCTTGTTGAGCCAGCCGCCAATGACCATTCAGGTTACCGTCAGCAAGCGACTGCTTCTGAGCCTTTAGCAATCTATGCTGCACTGTGCACATTTCGGCACGAAGGGCGGGAGGACTAAGCCGCTCTCGCGGCAATGGCGCTTGGGACGCTGACACCAAATGATCCCGAAACTTGCCCTTTGTTGAAACGCTTTCTGCGGTGACGATGAGAACCTTCTCAATTTCGATAGGAGGTAACCATGAAAGACGAGAAAATCAGTTCATTGCGGCAGCGTATGATCGAGGACATGAAGATCAGGGGGATTGGCGAGAAAGCGCAGGCTGCACATATCCGTGGTGTAAAACAATTGGCGATTTTTCTGGGGCGTTCACCAGATACGGCCACGCCAGAGGATTTGCGTGCATACCAGCTGGATATGACCGAAAAAAGCGTTTCAGCCTCGACATTCAATTCCCGGATCGTCGCGTTGCGGTTCTTCTTTGGAAATACCTGCGGCAAGGAGGAGATGAAACGCTACATGCAATTCAAACGGAAGCCGTACAGGCAGCCGGTTGTGCTGAGCGTCGAAGAGGTTTCCGATCTATTAACCGCAGTACCAGGGCCGGGCCTCAAGTTCAGGGCGGCCCTCGGAATTAGTTATGGTGCGGGGCTTCGCGCGGCAGAGGTCTGCAACCTCAGACTTGTTGATATCGAGAGCGATCGGATGCTGATTAACGTGGAGCATGGTAAAAATGGGAAAGACCGCAAAGCGATGCTGTCACCAGGTTTGCTGGATTTGCTGCGGGATTATTGGCGTGAGGCACGACCCGAAGGATGGCTCTTTCCCGGCAAACCCAAGATCAACCCGCTGTCGCCGCGTCAGCTTAACCGCGCCTTTACATCAGCTAAGCATATGGCGGGGATCAACAAGCCCGCGACCCTGCATACCCTGCGGCACAGCTTTGCGACCCACCTGCTGGAGGCAGGGACCGATGTTCGGGTAATCCAGGTTCTGCTGGGGCATTCCAAGCTCAGCACCACTGCGCGTTACACACATGTCGCCAACAAAACGATCCGCAATACCGTAAGCCCGTTCGAGGCCCTCAAGCAGTTACAGGATCACACTCTCCGACGAGGGCTCCAATAGCGCCCGAGGTCGGTGCCGCGACCAAAGCTGGAGATTGCTGACATCTTTCGTGCACACGGCCCCGTGTGGCGGCGAGCCAATGCGGGGCATGTCAGCCTGGCCCAGCTCAAAGTGATGTCCGCGATTGAAGCCTGCCGGACCGAGGCGCTTGGCGGGCATGTCGCGGGCTGCGCCAAGTGCGGTCATCATCACGTCGCCTACAATTCTTGCAAAAACCGGCATTGTCCGAAGTGCCAGGGACCGGCGGCACGCGACTGGATGGCGGCGCGCGCGGAAGATCTGCTGCCAGTGGAATACTTCCACTTGGTCTTTACGCTGCCCGCCGAGATTGCCCGGATCGCATATTGGAACAAGAAGGCAATCTATGGGCTCCTGTTCAGGGCGTCCGCCCAGACGGTGACCACCATCGCCGCTGACACCAAACGACTTGGCTCTCGGATTGGAATGACCAGCGTGCTCCATACTTGGGGTTCAGCACTCACCCATCACCCTCACATCCACATGATCGTTCCGGGTGGTGGTCTGTCGCCCAATGGAGACCGCTGGGTCGCCTGCAAGCCAGGGTTCTTTCTGCATGTCCGTGTGTTGGCGCGGTTATTCCGCCGTCTCGTCATTGAGGGCTTGCTTGCTTTGCACCGGGCGGGAGAACTCGCTTTCTTCGGCGATCTGGCTGGGTTGACCGACACTGCCACCTTCACCAGGTGGCTCGCGCCGTTCCGCAAGACTGAGTGGGTTGTCTATGCCAAACCGCCCTTCGGTGGCCCCGAGGCAGTGCTGGCCTATTTGAGCCGCTACACTCACCGGGTGGCGATCTCAAACGCGCGCCTGGTAAGTGCAGATGCGCAGACTGTCACTTTCGGCTGGAAGGATTACCGCATCAAGTCTGGTGATCGGCAAAAGGTCATGCGGCTGGCCACGCCCGAGTTCATTCGTCGGTTCCTGATTCATGTCCTGCCCGATGGCTTTCACCGCATTCGGCACTATGGCTTTCTGGCCAGCTCAATCCGCAAGGCCAACATCGCCAGGATTCGCAACCTGCTCTGGGCAGAACAGCCGAGGCAGGAACCACAGACCGATGCGGAGATCATCCCGCTCACCCTGCGTGAGCCCTGTCCATGCTGCGGTGGTCCCATGCGTATTATCGAGATCTTCCGGCGTGGACAAAAACCGATGTCACGTGCGCCACCCAGGGAGCAAGCCGCATGACACAACGCTTGCTCATCCAACTCTACGAGCGCCGGTTGCCTTTGGCTGACCGGTCGAAATCGCCTGCGGCCATTGCCCCGGATGACGGCGTGAAATGTGTGGTGCGCACTCAGTCGATGAAATATCCGCAGTCAATGTGGAGGAGAATGGCTGCAACAGGCGCATCCAACGCGGTCAACGGCGCGCCCGTGGTGTCGTTGGCTTCAACCGCAAGCGCTCTTTCCCCATAGCTTGATCCAAGACCCCCGCGGCTTCCTCCTTCCGAGGTTTGTCAACGCAGGCCGACACCAAAAGACCGCCAACGTTGCGCCGCGGCCCGCATCGAAAAACCTTCAGGAAAGGAGCCGTTCGCTGCGCGTTGCACCGATGGCTGCTAAGCGGACAAGGACGAAACCGCTCTCGCGGTATTGGCGCTT
>CALCGO010000390.1 GCA_937901055.1 uncultured Rhodobacterales bacterium | reverse complement strand
CCCCGCTGCAATCGGCAGAGATTATTAAATCTGGCCCCCGTATCGTTATGCCCACCCCCACACAAATGGGCATAGTAGGCGTCGTAAACGAGGCCCTCATTGGCACATTGTCTCCGTCCGAACCCATCAATGACGGTGTCGATCGAACGCTAAAGCCCTATGACACAGTCATGTTACCGCACTCGATTTCGGATGAAAAACGGATCAAAGACACCGGCTAAAGCGATCGTTCTCGTGACCCAAGGTAATTTTCCTGCGAGCCGCGGCTTCCCACGCGTCCAGTCCTACCCTATAAGTCCTGCAAACCCATCGACACGAAGATGTCGCTGGATAAATATTTGGGCAACGGGCCGAGGATAATATGACTAAAAACACCTCCCACGATAGCGACGTAACTTTTATCCAGTCGCTTGCAGAACTTCTGCGCGAAAATGATCTGACCGAATTGCACGTTAAGCGCGACTACGGCGAAAACGACAGCCTGAACGTTCGGGTTAGCCGCCACGCGCCGGCGGTTGTTCAACAAGCCGCAGCTCCGATGGCATATGCAAGCGCGCCCGCCGCATCAGCTGCAGCGCCTGCACCAGCACCAGTGGCGACCGACGCTGATCCATCAGCACATCCAGGTGCGGTTGCTTCCCCGATGGTCGGGACGGTCTATATGGCGGCCGAACCCGGTGCCGCACCGTTCATCGCAGTCGGCACAACGGTGAAAGAAGGCGATACTCTTTTGATAATCGAAGCCATGAAAACGATGAACCACATTCCCGCACCACGGTCGGGCACGATCAAACGCATTCTGGTCGAAGATGGCGGGCCGGTTGAATTCGGCGCCCCTCTCGCGATCATCGAATAAGGCGGGTCGGATATGTTCGACAAAATCCTTATTGCCAACCGTGGCGAAATTGCGCTGCGTGTTGTACGCGCGTGCCGCGAAATGGGTGTGAAATCTGTGGCGGTACACTCCACGGCCGATAGCGACGCAATGCATGTGCGCATGGCCGATGAGGCCATCTGCATCGGCCCCCCATCATCTGCGCAGTCTTATCTGTCATTTCCCGCGATCATCTCCGCATGTGAAATAACGGGCGCACAGGCTATCCACCCCGGTTATGGCTTTTTGTCCGAGAACGCGGCATTCGTGCAGGCTGTCGAGGACCACAGCCTAACATTTATCGGCCCAACAGCCGAGCACATCCGCATGATGGGCGACAAAATCACGGCCAAGGACACAATGAAGGCGCTTGGTGTGCCGTGTGTTCCGGGATCTGACGGGGGTGTTCCAACCCTGAAAGATGCGCAACGCATCGGCGAGGAAGTGGGCTACCCAGTTATCATCAAAGCCACTGCTGGCGGCGGTGGTCGTGGTATGAAAGTGGCCGAGACCGCGAAAGACATGGAACGTGCGTTCCTTGGCGCCCGTCAGGAAGCGAAATCCGCATTTGGCAATGACGAGGTCTATATTGAGAAATATCTGACCACGCCGCGTCACATCGAAATCCAAGTTTTTGGTGACGGCAAAGGTAATGCTGTCCATTTGGGAGAACGCGATTGTTCGCTGCAACGGCGTCACCAAAAGGTTTTTGAAGAGGCCCCCGGCCCCTGCATCACGCCAGAGTTGCGCGCAAAAATCGGTAAGGTTTGTTCTGACGCGGTAGCGGCGATTAATTATATCGGTGCTGGCACGATCGAGTTTCTTTTTGAAAACGACGAGTTTTATTTCATTGAAATGAACACGCGCTTGCAGGTAGAACATCCTGTCACCGAAGGCATCTTTGGCGTCGATTTGGTACGTGAACAGTTGCGTGTGGCAGCAGGCATGCCGATGTCGTTTACGCAAGACGATTTGAAGATCAACGGTCACGCTA
>CALCGO010000389.1 GCA_937901055.1 uncultured Rhodobacterales bacterium | reverse complement strand
GGCATGCCGGTGCGTATTCCGGTGATCGAGATGATTGAGATCGGCGCAGGCGGAGGATCAATTGCGCATGTGGACCAAGTTGGTCGCCTCAATATCGGGCCGGAAAGTGCTGGCGCTTTGCCGGGTGCGGCTTGCTATGGCAAAGGTGGGACAAAGGCGACAGTCACAGATGCGAATCTGCTGCTTGGACGCGTCGATCCGGACGCTTTTGCCGAAGGAAAGATGAGGTTGAACACCAAGGCCGCTGAGGACGCGATGACCCAAGATGTCGGCCAGCCACTTGGCATTTCCGCACATCAAGCCGCGTTCGGCGTTACCGAAATGGTCGAAGAAAACATGGCGAATGCTGCGCGCATCCACAGCGTTGAACACGGTGTTGATCTGTCGCATTTCAGCATGATTGCCTTTGGCGGTGGCGGGCCGCTGCATGCCGTTCGGTTGGCCGAGAAACTGGGAATGAACCGTGTTATCGTGCCGGCGAACTCCAGTGTCGGGTCCGCTTTGGGGTTTCTGAGCGCTCCGATTTCTTATGAGGTGGTGCAAAGCCTGTATACCACGCTGACGGATTTTAATCTGGCGCGGGTGAATGATGTGCTGAGCAGTATTTCAGCGCAGGCGCATGAGATCGTTGTTGCAGGGGCAAAGGATACCGAGTTGGTTGAAAGCCGCACCGCCTTTATGCGCTATGTTGGGCAGGGCCATGAGATTCAGGTGCCAATCCCAGCACGCGGGCTGACAGCGGCAGATATCGCAGCGATCAAATCTACTTACGATAGGTGCTACCGTCAGCTTTATGGGCGTTTGATCCCTGGCAGGGACATTGAAGTCCTGTCATGGTCGGTGGTGGTTTCAACACATGTCGAGGCACCTTTGGCTTTATCGGAGGCACCTGAACCCAACACCGCAGTACCTTCAGGGGTACGTGCTGTGTCCGTACCTACGCAAACAGGTTTCCAAACAGTGCCCACATTCTGGCGTCCTGACCTGAAATCAGGAGACACCCTGCGCGGACCTGTCCTTGTTGAAGAACCGCAAACCACAACATTCGTCACCGGACATTTTTCGGGCCACTTGGATGGAAAAATGAATTTGATATTGGATAGGATCGCACCATGACCGACCGGCAACTGAGCGTGATCGAGCTGCAAATTCTTTGGAACAGGCTCATAGCGATTGTGGAAGAACAGGCGCAGACACTCATGCGCACAGCCTTCAATCCTATTGTACGCGAGTCCGGTGATCTGTCTGCGGGTCTGTTCGATCTAAAGGGACGTATGATTGCGCAGGCTGTCACAGGTACGCCGGGGCACGTGAATACCATGGCAAATTCTGTACGGTACTTTCTAGATAAATACCCATTAGAGGATATGCACCCCGAGGACATCTATCTGACCAATGATCCGTGGAAAGCAGCGGGTCATCTGAACGATTTCATGCTGGTGCGCCCCTGTTTCCATCAAGGTGTTTTGATTGGGTTCACTTCGTGCACCAGCCACCTTGCTGACCTTGGCGGGCTTGGCTTTGGCCCTGACGGTTCTGACGTGCTCGACGAAGGGTTGTTTGTTCCCATTTTTAAACTGGTCAATGCAGGTAAGCTGGACGAGACCTTCATGACCATCCTCAAAGCAAACAGTCGCGTGCCCATCGAGGTGGAGGGCGATACATATGCCCTGATGACCTGCGTTGAATGTGGCAGCAGGCGCACATCCGAATGCTTGGCCGACATCGGGATCACCGATCTTGTCCAGATATCCGACTACATCATCGACACCTCCCGCGAGCGTACCCGTGATCTGATCAATAAACTGCCCAGAGGAACCTACCATTACGAGATGCGCGTCGATGGCTACGACGAACCGCTTGATCTGGTTGCGGCAATGACCATTTCGGACGGTGAAGTTATAGTTGATTTCGCAGGCTCCTCTGGCCGCTCGGCCAAGGGCATTAACTGTCCTTTGAACTATGCCAGTGCCTATGCGTGTTTTGCTCTGAAATGCGCGCTTGCCCCCGATATTCCAAATAACGAAGGCGCGCTAGCACCATTGGTCATAAAAGCCCCTGAAAACAGCATCACAAACGCGCAGTATCCCGCCCCTGTGGCGATGCGGCATGTGGTCGGACAGCTTTTGCCCGATGTGGTGTTCGGATGCTTGCACCAAGCGGTGCCGGGCCTTGTTCCAGCTGAGGGCACCTGTTGTTTGTGGGACCTGCCGATGCGCGGCGGGTACTCCGTCAACACAGATGCCAGCAAAACAAAATTCGCAACCGAACTCGTCCACAACGGTGGCACGGGAGGGCGCCCGAGCAAGGATGGGTTGTCAGCCACCGCATTCCCCAGCGGGGTCATGGGGTCTCTGGTCGAGATCACGGAAAGTGTCTCTCCCCTGATTATTTGGCAGCGCGAATACCGCCAAGATTCCGCCGGGGCTGGCGAGTTTCGCGGAGGCTTGGGGCAAGTTTTGGAAATATCGAGCAGCGAGGATGC
>CALCGO010000388.1 GCA_937901055.1 uncultured Rhodobacterales bacterium | reverse complement strand
CTGAATCGCGCAGCTTTACGTCTGTGGATGCCACGCATTTGCCAATGGTTTATGACCCGTTGGGCATGCACGCAGGAGTGCTGGTGGCGCTTGCGGTCGTTATCGCAGCCTACGTGATGATGGAACGGCATTTGCTGGGCTTCCAGATCCGTCTAACAGGGGAATCCCCAAGGGCGGCGAAGTTCGCAGGTGTTAATCCGGCAGTTATCGTCGCGGTCTGCCTTGGTATTTCCGGCGCGCTGGCAGGGATGGCTGGATTGTTCGAGGTCACAGGACCTGCGGGTAAGCTGACCACCAACTTCCCTGTTGGATACGGCTTTACGGCCATCATCGTGGCCTTCCTTGGCCGCCTAAACCCCATCGGCATCGTGCTGGCAGGGTTGTTGATGGCGCTAACCTATATCGGCGGAGAGTTGGCGCAATTGTCGCTGGGTATTCCGGCTGCCGCAATCAGCGTGTTTCAGGGGATGATGTTGTTCTTCCTGCTGGCCGTGGATGTTTTTGTTAACTACCGCCTCGTGTGGAAAAAGGAGGTGAAGTGATGGATTTCTCGGCACTTAATCCCGTTGCATTGATGGTCAGTCTGATTATCGCGGCAACCCCCATTCTTCTGGCCGCTGTCGGCGAGCTGGTGGTGGAAAAATCCGGTGTGCTTAATCTTGGTGTTGAAGGCATGATGATTATCGGCGCGATTGCGGGTTTCGCGATCTCGGTGGAAACAGGCAACCCGTGGGTTGGTATGCTGGCCGCGATGGTGGCTGGCGCGGTTCTGGCATTGATCTTCGGATTTATGACGCAGTTCTTGTTGTCTAACCAAGTGGCCACCGGCCTTGCGCTGACGCTGTTTGGCTTGGGCATGGCGGCGTTGTTGGGGCAAAGCTATACGGGTATGAAACCCCCTTCGACTCCGCATTTGGACATTCCGTTTCTAAGCGATTTGCCAATCGTTGGCCCGATCCTGTTTAGCCATGATCCGATGATCTATATGTCAATCGCGCTTGTGGCGGGGGTTTGGTACTTCCTGAACCGTACACGTGGCGGGCTTGTGCTGCGGGCAGTGGGGGAAAACCACGATGCGGCGCACTCGCTGGGTTACAACGTCATTATGATCCGTATGGCAGCGATTGCCTTTGGTGGCGCTTGTGCGGGGCTTGGCGGGGCGTACCTTTCACTGGTGCGCGTTCCGCAATGGACCGAGGGGATGACCGCCGGTGCAGGCTGGATCGCCTTGGCGATTGTGGTCTTTGCAAGCTGGAAACCATGGCGGTTGATTCTAGGGGCTTACCTGTTCGGCGGGGTCACAATCCTGCAATTAAATCTGCAAGCCCTCGGAATAGGGATTTCAGCGGCATATTTGTCGATGACTCCTTACCTGATTACTATTATTGTGATGGTCATAATATCTGCTGATCGCAGACGGGCCAGCATGAACGCACCGGCCTCTCTTGGTCGGATATTCCACGCTTCACACTGAGGCAATACTCACGGGTAACATCCCGTAAACGGAGGAAACTTTATGAAGTTTACTACAACACTAGCGGCAGCAGCTGCACTGGCCCTTGGGCTTGGTGGTTCTGCAATCGCGCAAACCAAGGCCGGTTTTATCTACGTTGGCCCCGTAGGCGACCTTGGCTGGTCCTACGAGCACGACCAAGGCCGTCAAGCCGTGGTCGAAGCTTTCGGCGATGCGGTTGAAACAACGTATGTTGAGTCCGTGCCTGAAGGTGCAGACGCTGAACGTGTGATGACCCAGATGGCCCTTGGCGGCGCTGACATCATCTTCACAACATCCTTTGGCTACATGGATCCGACTTTGAACGTTGCGGCCAAGTTCCCGAATGTGAAGTTCGAGCACGCAACTGGCTATAAACGCGCAGATAACGTTTCCACGTATTCCGCTCGTTTCTATGAAGGTCGTCACGTTATTGGCCTGATTGCTGGTCGCATGACTGAATCCAACACCGTTGGTTACATCGCATCCTTCCCGATCCCAGAAGTTGTGCGCGGCATCAACGCGGCATATCTTGCAGCGAAATCGGTTAACCCTGACGTGCAGTTCAAAGTTGTTTGGGTCTACACATGGTTTGATCCGGGCAAAGAAGCCGATGCGGCCAATGCTTTGATCGAGCAGGGCGCAGACGTAATCATGCAGCACACAGATTCACCTGCTGCGATGACTATCGCCGAGGAAAAAGGCATCATGGCCTTTGGTCAAGCATCCGACATGATGCAGTTTGGCCCAACAGCACGTCTATCTTCCATCATCGACAACTGGGGTCCATACTATGTTGACCGCGTTCAGGCTGTCATGGATGGCACATGGGCAAGCGTAGACACTTGGGACGGTATCGCACCAGGCATGGTTGAAATCGGTGAATTCTCCGATCGTATCCCTGCTGACGTTCAAGCCGAAGCTCAGGCTGCTGCGGACGCGATTGCCGCTGGTACGCTGCACCCGTTCACAGGCCCGATCAACAAGCAGGACGGTTCTGTTTGGTTGGCGGCTGGTGAAACAGCAGACGACGGCACATTGGCTGGCATGAACTTCTACGTCGAAGGCGTTGAAGGCGAACTGCCTAACTAAGCTGATAGCTTATTGATTAAGCTAAGGCCCGCACTTCGCAGTGTGGGCCTTAGTCTTTCGTGCCGCCAGAATTATCCCTCCGCGCCACTATCATTCCCTGCTGCATAAGCTTATGGGAAGTGAAGCGTTAAGGAGAACGAACGATGGACGATTCACAAAGCTTGGTTGAACTGGTTGCAGCGGCACAGGCTGATGCAAAAACGGCTGAAGGTCGTATTTCAGACGTTTTGAAACTTATGGACGGGCAGAGTGGTACCACCGATCAAGTTGAAGAACTGCGCGCAGCGGCAGCTGTGCTTGAATTGGCCGCCGTCGATATCTTTTCGCTGTTCGAGGCACGGATGCAGCACCACTTCAAACGCGGCCCGTTCTCGCGCAAACTGAAGGCGTTATTGTTGGAGTCGGGGAAAACCGATCTGGCCGATAAGGTCCACCAGTATTACCTTGCGGTTA
>CALCGO010000387.1 GCA_937901055.1 uncultured Rhodobacterales bacterium | reverse complement strand
ACTTCGTCAGCTTCTACGACTATTATCAACCCGAGGCCTATGTTGCCCGTTCCGACACCTACATAGAAAAAGAATCCCAGATTAACGAGCAAATCGACCGGATGCGCCACTCCGCCACCCGCGCGTTGCTGGAACGTGACGATGTGATCATCGTGGCGTCGGTTTCGTGTATTTACGGCATCGGCTCGGTCGAAACCTATGGCGCGATGGCACAAGATTTGTTCGTCGGGCGCGAATACAACCAGCGCGACGTGATGGCCGATTTGGTCACCCAGCAATACACCCGCAACGACCAAGGGTTCCAGCGCGGTTCGTTCCGCGTTCGTGGCGACAGCCTTGAAGTCTGGCCAGCCCACCTTGAAGATCGCGGCTGGCGGTTTAGTTTTTTCGGGGATGAGCTGGAAAGTATCGCGGAATTCGACACGCTAACAGGCCAGCGAACGGGCAAGTTGGAGCAAGTCCGCATTTACGCGAATTCCCACTACGTCACGCCCAAGCCGACGATGAAACAAGCGATGATCGAGATTAAGAAGGAACTCAAAACCACCCTCGATCGTTTCGTGAACGAGGGTAAACTGCTGGAAGCCCAACGCCTTGAACAACGCACCAACTTCGACCTCGAAATGTTGGAAGCCACAGGTGTTTGCAATGGTATCGAGAACTATTCTCGCTATCTGACAGGCCGCGCACCGGGCGAGCCGCCCCCCACCCTGTTCGAATACATCCCCGATAACGCACTGGTTTTCGCGGATGAATCCCACGTATCTGTGCCGCAAATCGGCGGCATGTACAAAGGCGACTTCAAACGTAAATCGACCCTTTCGGAACACGGCTTCCGCTTACCATCCTGCATGGACAACCGTCCGCTGAAATTCGAAGAATGGGACGCCATGCGCCCGCAATCCGTCTTCGTTTCCGCCACCCCGCAGAAATGGGAGCTGGAACAAAGCGGCGGCATCTTCGCCGAACAGATCATCCGCCCCACAGGGCTGCTGGACCCGCCTGTCGAAATTCGTCCCGTTGAAATGCAGGTCGATGACGTGCTGTCCGAAATCCGTATCGTTGCAGCCAAAGGTCAGCGCGTTCTTGTCACCACGCTGACCAAACGCATGGCCGAGGATTTGACCGAATACCTCCATGAACAGGGCGTTCGGGTGCGCTATATGCACTCCGACATCGACACGTTGGAACGCATCGAAATCCTGCGCGACCTGCGCCTTGGGGTGTTTGACGTGCTAATCGGCATCAACCTCCTGCGCGAGGGGTTGGACATCCCCGAATGCGGGTTGGTGGCTATTCTGGATGCTGATAAAGAAGGGTTTCTACGCTCTGAAACCTCGTTGGTGCAAACCATTGGGCGGGCCGCGCGAAACGAGGATGGCCGCGTGATAATGTATGCGGATCGGATCACTGGCTCGATGGAACGTGCGCTCAACGAGACCAACCGTCGCCGCGAAAAACAGCACGCCCATAATGTGGCGCACGGGATCACGCCGGCAACCGTTAAGAAAAACGTCGAGGACGTGATGAAAGGCCTGTTCGCAGGCGACACCGATCAATCCCGCATCACAACGCAGGTCGACAAAGCCAACTACGGCGCCAATTTGCAGGTGCACCTAGAAGCCTTGCGCAAAGACATGCGCGCCGCGGCTGAAAATCTGGAGTTCGAGGAGGCCGCAAGACTGCGCGATGAGGTCCAGCGGTTGGAAGCGGTAGACTTGGCGATCCACGATGATCCGTTGGCGCGGCAGTCTGCGATTGCGGCGGCGGGGGAAGCCGCGGTGACCTCGAAAGGGCGGAGTTCTGGGGGGAGGGCTGGGACGACTGTGTTTAAGGGGAAGGCTAAGAGGCGGGGGTGATTGTGTGATGGAGAAGAAAGTGAACTATAACGATGACGATTTAGAAAGAATTTATGACGACTTTCGGACGATTAAGGAAAGAAGAAATCTCCTTATTGAAAAGTTTGTAAAACACAAGTGCAAAGATAACCGTTCGAGCGAGTATATGACACAAGGTTTTTCACGGCGCATTAGCACTTTGGCTCGATGCATAGACAATATTTTTTCCTACCTTCCTCCCGAAAATAACAACGTACCAGAAGACAATTTGCGAAAAGATGCCGAAATCAACTTGCAAGCTTTTGTTTTTAACGTTTTCGGCGCGATCGACAATCTCGCTCATATTTGTGTATTTGAGTTGGACATCCGTAAACCAAACGGCAACGAGTTACCTGCAAGTTGGGTCGGACTTGATAAGTCAAATAGGCAGGTACGAAAAGGGTTGTCCGAAGGTTTTAGCACCTTTTTAGTTGGTTTTGACGAATGGTTAGACCTACAATCGAATTATCGACACGCTCTCGCACATCGAATTCCGCTCTATATTGCCCGATATGCCGTGCCCACAAAAGCCGCCGAAAAATACGAAGAGCTGAGCCAAAGAATAACCGTTATGCAGAAAAGAATGATAGAAAATATATCAAACACCGAAGAGTTTTGGCGCCTAGCTGGGGAACGTAAAGAACTCGAAAATGCGCAATTGGATTTGGTTCACTTTAGACCCACGATGATTCATTCATTTACAGAAAATGCACCGGAGATTATTTTCCACGCACAAATACTCGCCGACTTCAGGACAGTTGAAGAAATTGCCGAGTGTTTTCTTGTCGAAATATCTGAGTGCCGCAAAGTTGAGCTGTAGGGTGTGCGGTCCCCGCGCACCCTACAGCCGAAATCCCCAAACCCTACCCCGAACAATACGCCACGTCATACAACACCGGCGCGAAGCTTTTGCTTAGGTCGTTGATCTTCCGGTTCCGCTCCTGCATCTCGTCAGACCGCAGCACCGCTTGAAAATCCTCTCGCGTCTCCCATTGCGCGTAGGCCGCGATCCGCGTTTGCGCGTCGTTCACATGCAAGGCGGAATCGATAAACCCCGCCTGCTTGCTGATGAAATCACTACAAGCCGCCCGCAGCAGGCCCAGTAGGTCCTGACACACATCGGGGGTGACTTCGTAGGTGGTGATAACGGTTTGCAACTGACGGTCGTGGGAAATTGTAAGCATAGCGCCCTCCTGAGTTGCCGCTATCCTACCCCCACAGCCGCCAATTACCAAACCCTAAGAGGGCAAATCTACCCGCGCAACCATATGTACCGTACCCTTCACGCTCGCCCCCCATTTAAGCGCAACATTGCTGTTCCCCGCCAGTTGCGCCGTCGGCGTGATGTATTGCGCTACGTTACTGCCGTTCAGAATGTCGCCCTGTGGCATCACCGCATCGACGCCCAGCGCTTGCCCGCCAAACGGCAACTTCGCCGACAAATCCACCGTCCAGTTGTTCGAAACGCCCGCTTTCATAACACGCACCACCGCCGGGCTTTCCGTACGCTCCACCACCTCGTCAAACGAATTTCCTGTGAAGGCGACCGCCTTGGTCACACTATGATCAAACGAACCCTCGGATGTATCCACCCCCTCAACGCGATCAATCACGCCGCTGCCGATGGTCTTAAACGTGTTCCCGACCACCGAGATACCGTCAATCGTATGACCCGTGCCAAATGGCGCCAGACGGATATAGGTGAACCACGTCGGCGTATCCCCTGCCGTAAAAATGTTCCCAGTCATCGACAGCGTCCCGAACGGTTTGCTAGACGCGCTCGCGTTCACCTTAACGTCGTGTTCATTGTTCAGCTCGATCCACGCATTGTCGATGTAGTTCGCCGAAAACGTCGTCTTGCAGTTTTTCTGCGTAAGCACGATCCCGGCCGAGCGCTCTCCGTCCACGGAACCATCCCCCTGCCAGAAGTGGTTGCCCGAGATGATATGTCCACCGCCGTTCAACACCCCGAAATGCAAAAACCGAACCGCGCGATTGTTGCGGATTTTGATGTCGTTGCTGTTGGTATTGAACGCGACCGTGGATCGGTATTGTACCAGTGTGTTGTATTCATTCGACAAGAATTCGTTGTCGTATACGGACATACCGTTGCAGCCCTTGCCAATCGAGGTGATCCCGCGATCCCTTGGTTTCGTGAACCAGCAATTCCGAATATGCCACGCGATTCCGTCCTTCGGCAGCAAAACACCGCTGGCATCCCCGAAACAACCGAACTCGATCCCCTCGATCTGGAAGCGTTGAACGCTAGCAAACCCCGAAAAATCAAGCAGATATTTGAATCGCACGAACGTGTACGTTTGCGAACTTGGTGCCGAATGCAGCGGCTGGCTAAGTGTAATCGTCCCAAGCGCTTCGTCTTTGTCGCGCACATAAACTTCGCGCCCAACCCCTGCCCCTGTGACCAGCGAACCGACAGGAATAGACGTGACGTTAACCACATTGCTCAGCGTAAGTTGATCGCCACTGGCATAGTTCGCGGTGCTGGTAAACGCCTCGGTGTTCCACGCCGAACCGGCGTTCACTTCCAACTGACCATTTCGTAATACGCGGCGGTTGGCAAAAGTGTCCTTATTGCCCACGGCAGCATGCACATCAATCGGTTCGTCCAGTTGAATGCGCATACCACCCATATCCAGCGACTCGTGATCGGTGAAATTGAACAACGCCTGAAGTGCCTTTTTGAACGCGAGCGTCTCGTTCCCAAAGGCATCCACGTAAGTTGGCAAGTCAAAATTATGCGTCAGCTGCAAGCGTTTGTCAGCGGCCATCACTAGCGTGCCTTCAAAACGGCAGCGCGCATCCAGCGTACAATGCGTCGCAAGATAGTATGATCCTGCGGAAATCAACAACTCACGACCACTTGCCTCAGCCGCCGCGTCCGCCGCCTCGAACGCCGCAATGTCGTCTGTCACCCCGTCTCCGATTGCGCC
>CALCGO010000386.1 GCA_937901055.1 uncultured Rhodobacterales bacterium | reverse complement strand
GAGCCCATTTTACGTTCGCCATGCGGTGGGTTGATAGACACAAGGCAGGTCGCCTCGGTCATTCCATACCCCTCCAGAATTTTCACACCGGCAGACTCCTCGAACCGCTTTGCCAACTCCACTGGCAGCGGTGCAGAACCACACAGCACGTATTTCAGTTTTGACACATCCGCATTAACTGGACGCTGCATCAAAGCGGAAACGGCTGTTGGTACCGTAACCATAAAGGTCACATCCCAGCGCTCTAGAAGCTTCCAGTAGTTGTCAAAGACCCCGTCCCCACGATACCCCTGCGGCGTTGGCATCACCATATGTGCGCCCGAAGCCAGACATGCCATCAAAACCGGATAGGCCGCGAATACATGGAACATGGGCAACGGACAAATCAGAACGTCTTCCTCGGTGAACAGCATTTCCTGCGCACACCAACCCTGATAAATCATCCCCGAGAATTTATGCTGTGCCACTTTCGGCATACCCGTCGTACCACCCGTGTGAAAATACGAAGCAACGCGATCATCTGCGGCTTCCTCGAAATCCAAGGACGAGGAATTGGCTTTGTTCATTTCGGCATTGAAATCTAGAACCTTGGCAGAATGCCCGATCTCGACTTTCGGGCGTATCAACGGCACAATCCAGCTAAGCGGAGGGGTTAGATAACGCGCAAGATCAACTTCCAGAACTGTTTCGACATTCGGAGCCATTTTGACTGCATTCGCCACTTTTTGCGCCACGTCGGTCTTGGGGAATGACTTGAGTGTCACAACAACTTTTGCACCGGTTTCGCGCAATATTGACGCTATTTGGGAATCTTCAATTGTCGGGTTGATGGGATTGACGATCCCCGCAGTCGAGCCCCCCAGAAGACTGACAACCGCCTCGTTACAATTGGGTAAAAGATACGCAACCACGTCTTTTTCACCAACGCCAAGTCCGCGAAACACGTTCGCGGCCTGCGTTACCCGCCCCTTAAGGCCAGACCACGAAAGCGTTTCGGCTTTGTCTTTGACGCCAGACTTGATTTGAAAGCTGATGGCATTGCGATTGGGAAAGTTTGCAGTGGTTCGCGCAAGCACCTGATAAAGGGTCGCCTCCGGCACTCGATCCACAAACGTCATTGCCGTTTCGGTTTCAATTTTGTCCGCAAGTGTGGCGTAATTTGGCATAGTTATCTCTCCCGATCATGCTGTCCGCCGTTTTTTGGCAGTATTTGACCAGCAGAATGTGCGGTTTCCCCTTGGTAAGCAAGGGGAAACCTAACGTCAGGCTACGTTGCCGTCGGTAAATTGCAACTTCGCCAAGCGCGCATATAGACCACCCTGTGCGACCAGCTCGTCGTGTGTACCTTCGGCTTCGATCTTGCCTTCGTTGAAAACGACAATTCGGTCGGCCTTTTTTACGGTTGCCAAACGGTGCGCGATTATCAGCGTAGTACGGTTCTTCGCAAGCCGTTCCACAGCCGATTGCACGGCACGTTCACTCTCCGCATCAAGGGCCGAAGTCGCCTCGTCCAATAGCAAAATCGGAGCGTCGCGCAAGATAGCGCGCGCAATCGCGATCCGCTGTTTTTGACCACCGGAAAGCATAACGCCACGTTCCCCTACATATGAGTTGTATTTCTTGGGCAGACGCTCAAGGAACTCATGCGCTGCAGCAGCTCTGGCAGCCTCGACAACTTCAGCATCCGTAGCGCCCGGACGACCAAAACGGATATTTTCCATCGCGGTGGTCGCAAAAATCACAGGGTCTTGCGGAACCAGCGCATAGGCCTGCCGCATGTCCTCGCGCAGCATGGTTTCAATTCCCATATCATCAACCGAAATTGTGCCGGTGTCAGGATCAAAGAACCGCATCAAAAGCTGGAATATCGTCGATTTACCAGCCCCCGAAGGGCCAACCAAGGCCACCGTCTCGCCCGGCTTGATATGCAGGTTCATATTCGCGAGCGCATGGATTTCAGGTCTGGCCGGATAAGTAAACGTTACGTCTGTAAATTTGATGTCACCAACGACTCGTTCAGGTGCCGGAACCGGAAGCACAGGGTCTTTGATGATGTCTTCAGCCTCAAGCAGTTCAATCAGCCGTTCGGTGGCCCCTGCTGCACGTTGCAGTTCCCCCCAGATTTCCGACAACGCCGCGACAGCACCAGCAACCATGACCGAGTAAATGAGGAATTGTACCAACTGCCCAGCCGTCATATGGCCCGCGATCACGTCACGCGCCCCCATCCAAAGCACGCCAACTACACCGGTAAACACCAGGAAAATCACCGAAATCGTCAAAATTGCCCGCGTTACTATTCGTCGCCGCGCGGCATCGAATGCCTGTTCGGTCAGGTCATTAAAACTATCTTGGCTAACCCCTTCGTGGGTGTAGGCCTGCACGGTTTGTGCGGCCAACAAGGTTTCGGATGCCTCGCCAGAACTCTCGGCGATCCGATCCTGACTCTCGCGACTAAGCACGCGAAGCTTGCGGCCCAACATCATGATCGGCAAAATCACAAACGGCACCATCAAAAGCACCAAGCCAGTCATCTTAAACGAGGTAAGCGACATGAATATGATCCCGCCCCCCATCATCAGCACGTTGCGCAGCGCCACCGAGACGGAAGAGCTGATAACCGACAGGATCAACGTCGTGTCCGTTGTCAGGCGCGACAGAACTTCGCCCGTCAGTATTTTTTCGTAGAAAGCAGGGGAAAGGCTGATGACCTTTTGGTAAATTGCCATGCGAACATCGGCAATTACGCGTTCGCCCAACTTAGTTACGAAATAGAACCGCAAACCCGTTCCAATCGCCATCGCGCCCATCACAACGATGATCGCCGCAAAATAGCCATCCAATTCCTTGACCGCTGCCAATGTAAAGCCATCAACAACTTCACGCACCACCCTTGGCAACCCCAACGAAACAGAGGCCGTAAATACCAGCGCAATACCGGCTGCTATCATAAGGCCTTTGTATGGCGCTAAAAACGGAAACAGCCCTTTAAGAGGGCTGATAGCTTTAGATTTTTCGCGGTCGTCTTCTATTTTTTCTTTTGGTGCGCGCGCCATAATATGTCCCTTGGATCAACGGTAAGTGGGAAGTCAGATAAGAACTAAATCGAATAGGAACAAGTTGTAACATGCAAAAACTGTGGTTAGCCACCTGTGGTGACCACCATCAATCCGCCAATGATTAACGCTGCGCCGATAAAGTTGCGAGCGGTTAACACTTCGCCAAGAAGCAACGCGGATAGTATTGGCACGATCACGAAAGTCAGCGCCATAAACGAATACGCAAACGACAACGGCACCGATCGTAACACGAACACCCATGCAAACGTCGCCAATGCATAGATCGTAATCGCCAGAATAAATACAGGATCAGTGATCAGGCGGATGAACCCAGCCATATTTGCCTCGCCCATGCGGCCACTGGATATTTTGAACAAGATCTGCCCGCCTCCGATTGTCATCGGGGTCAGGATCAGTCCGATCCAGACTGCTGGCGATAGAGTTATGGAAAACATGGAGAATCCTCTCGTCAGGGCTTCGTTTTATAGATGTATAGCAAGCTTTCGCCCCCATCGGAAACCGGCGTCAAAAAGTCCGGAACCTTCCGACCGTAGAGCTGCGACCAAAGACCTTCGGGATAGTTTTCCGCAATTGACTGGGTGGCAAGATCATTTTCGCATAAGACAACATACTCTACATCCCACCGGCGCAGCATTTCTTGTACGCTTCCCATATCGGCGCGCATCAGATTAATTCCGGCAAGAATACCGTCTTGAGCCCTGTGAAAATTGGAGCCCAAGACCCTATGCCGAGAATTTAACAATATCATCACACCCAGATCCGGCGAAGCAGCGACGACCCCAGGCGGTAAGCTTTGCAATGTGGAAAACTGATCCGGTCCGTAGCATTCCTTGAATGACTTTGGTTGAACATCATCCTTAATTTCGGGGAAAGCTAACCTGACGAAACTAGTTCCCACGATCCAGGTGTTTGGGATGGATGTGAACAACAACACCAGAAACAAAATACTCGCCAGCCACGTCTTTGCCTCCTTATTAATCTCATACACCCGCCCCATCATCGCGGCCAAGGGGATTGCACAAAGCTGTAAAAGGAAGAATAGGCCACGTATCTGATAGAACATCATCGCATATGCACCGACCAGGATCAGGATCAGCGCAATTGCCCGAAATCGGTGCGTCGGTTCACGGGCCACACAACTCGCGTACAGAACGGCAACAATCGGAATCGCAACAAATCCAAAATTGTCTAAGCGCCCTGCCGCTATGATCCCCCACAGCGACTTGCTTTCCGCAATACGTCCCAACCATTCGCGGGCCACATCAGGATAAAGCGCGTCGTAAGGATTCCCTAAACATTGCGGTGCGAAAGCCGCAGCGACCAGAATGACCGCAATACCCAGAGCCAGCACACCACTTACCCTGACCAAACGCGATTTCGCGCTAATCGTTGCCGCTAAAGCTAAAAGCCCCAATGCGCCTGTAACGCCAATAACCAGCAACTCGCGGCCAAAGGCATCGCATCTGAAAATGGTCACGCTGAAATCCGGTTCGGTTAACAGGAACACCGCCAACATGGCTCCGGCGAATGATCCGGAAAACAGCACGGTTTTTGCTTTGGTTTCAGCACCGATCCAAGCCCAGCTAACACCGATCATTAAGCTTATCGTGGCGATGAAAGGCAGCATCTCCAACCCAATCGCAACACTAAGGGCAGCGGCAACGCCGATGATAAGCCCGTCACGGGCAGTACTTTTGCCATGCATCATCGCCATCAGGATAAACGCCATCAACATCATCTGGACGTTATGGTGGTCCAGCGACCCTATCTCGAATTTATGTGTTGTGATGATGGCGATGATGGCGAACAAATACCCAAATGGCCCAGCCCGAGCCCCGCCAAACCGCACCGAGGCTTGCTGCATCGCCCAGAGCGTCGGCGCGATTAATGCCAACGGCCAGACAGTCATCGTCACAGCTTCTGCCAAGTCCTGCGTCAAAAACAGCGATGCCGCCCACAGGATTGCTGCAATGGGCAGGTCAACCAGACGCGACCAGTGCATGGGTGTGCCCGTCTCGAACCCCAATCGGTACTGTGTAACGTCAAACCAGTTTTGCCCGCCCAAGAGATCTCGAACTTGGATCAATCGCATAGCGTCATCGTTTCCGATATCCCAGACGGGAACGGACAGCGCTGGCCCCTTAATAAGAACGGCCAAAATCGTCACTAAGTATAGCAGCCAAAAGATTGCGCGTGGCCGGATTTGGAAGGGAAGCTTATCTGAATCGTTTTTCATTATTAACTATCTATTCATAAATTGTGGCAAAATAGCCAACACAGTGCAGCAATCCAAGTATTCTTAGTTGAACGACCGATGCAAACACAACCTGCTTGCAGTATACTAACGTTAATAATGATTTTGCTAATTGCTGTTTACTCTGTTCCTCGAATCGACACAAACCTGCAATATCCAAAGGCATTCCATGCGCAAATCCAAAACAGTTCAGATCCTGTGGCAGACCATGCTGTTGTCATTGCTTATGTTTTTTGCTGGTTGCAAGCAGATTGCCGTTGTTACACAGCTTGGCTCTGGTAGCGAACTTATCGGGACCCCGTGCGAGAATCAGTCAGGCGGAACCAACCCTGAATACCTCAATGTGTATTGCGTAACGGAGTTCGATCAAGCGGCTGTAACTCTGGCCCGAAGTGCGGCTGAATTTGCAATACAGCAGTTTGACTGGATGTTCACCAATACTCCCGGCACATATTCCAGCTTTTCCTTCAGCGCTGTTCGCGCAGAATTCGCCCACTCGGTTGGCCTGTCCGGGAAAGGCGAAACCATCGCCATTATCGACACCGGATTTCACACCAGCCACCCCGAGTTAGACGGAAAATCCATCACTCTTTATGGTCTGGAAAGACCAACGGACGACCACGGCACCGGTGTCGCCGCCGTTGCTGCCGGCACCAAAGACGAGTTCGGGATGATGGGCGTGGCATATGACGCGAGCTTGCATCTGACCTCGCTATCCAACGATCTGTCGGTCATTGCAGACGCGACAGATCACGCGCGTCAAAACGGGGCAATAGTACAAAACAATTCGTGGGGATATGCCAACACCGACATTGACAACATTCTCAATCGCGCGGCGAACGTCACCGCCGAACAAGCGTTCGCTGCCCAGATCGGTGTTAATCTGGCTGCGGCAACCAGTTATCTCAACGCGT
>CALCGO010000385.1 GCA_937901055.1 uncultured Rhodobacterales bacterium | reverse complement strand
AGGCCGCCGCCGATCACGTCACCTTAGGGGATTGGGGACAACCTATTCCTGATGGGGCCACCGTGAGTGGGTGCGTTGCATGAGTGATCTGGTACACATGCGCATCATAAGTGTTGCACTTGGGATTCTGATATACGTGTTGCTATTGCGCGGCTTTAGCCAAAGGGACGTCTAGCTACCCTTCGCGTTCCAGTTTTTTTCGCGCCAGTTTGCGGGCACGACGGATTGCTTCGCCTTTCTCCCGTGCCTTTTTCTCAGACGGTTTTTCGAAGTGTTGCTTCAGTTTCATTTCTTGGAATACGCCTTCGCGTTGTAGCTTTTTCTTCAACACCCGAAGAGCTTGATCGACGTTGTTGTCGCGAACACTAACCTGCATTTGGTTTTCACTACCTTTGTGGATTGACTTGGATCAGGTTTGCGAGAACCCGCACCTTGTCAAGACACTTTTGTGTATGCAACTGCACGTCGGAATAACGGCGTTCTTCCTAATTCTAGTTTTCGACCGTTGAGCCGCGTTTTCAGCGGTGTCTTCGCTCACCCAGTATCAGCCGAGGCTGCTTGTAGATTAAGGTAACTTCTTGTCAAACTCATCCAGTTCCATGGCCTCAGCATCCAACGCGTCTGCCAATACCATAGAAGGCGCGCCTGGGGCAAAAACCGTCTGAGCCGTGGGCGGGTTGTCGTCTGCGGAGCGATTGACCCGAAGTTCACGATAGGCTGTGTACATGCCGCTCACTATGATCAGTACCATGCCAATGAAGGTCGTATGGGGTGGGATTTCCCCCCACAGCAGGTATGCGAGGATGGCTGCCAAAGGCAGGTAACTATAGTCGAATGGTGCGATCACACTCGCGCTGGCGATCTGATATGCACGCGAGACCAGTGTATAGGCCACCGTTCCGATTGCCCCCAGTAAAGCCAGCATGGCGATGCCCTCGACAGTTGGCACCGGCCAACTCATGCGCAAATGGTTTAGTTCTGGCGAGACCACAATCATTTGCGTAACCACAAATCCCATCGGAACGATTACAAAACCCGAGAACGAGATCGTGTATAGCCCGATGACGAGCGATGTGTCCTGCTCTCCGATCTTTCGCACAATGATTTGGCTGATTGCATAGGTAAGTGCGCAAAAAAGCGGAAGAACCGAAATCCAGCCAAAACTTCCGTCTGTGGGGTTCATCGCGATGACAACGCCCGCAAACCCTACCAGCAGCGCGGCAATGCGGTGCACTCCAACCTTCTCCTGCAGAAACAGCGCTGCCAAAGTCGCAGTCATCAGGGGTGCGGCGAAGAACAGCGTCGTGACCTCGGCAAGGCCCATAAAAGGGAAGGCGGTATAGAACATCGCGAAGCCTGAAGCAAAGAGTACGGCACGTGCTAGATACCAAGGCCAAAGAGGGGTTAAAATACGATGCGGCGCACCTAGCCACAGGACGAGCGGCAGCAAGGTCATCAAAGCGACGATGGAGCGGCTGAAGATCAGCATCCACACCGGGTAATGTGTCAACATACCCTTCATTAGAACGTCCTGCCCGACAAACAGCACCATGCCCGCAAGCACACAGGTGATCCCTTGGAGAGTGCGGGACAGCGACGGTGCGTGTGTATTTGTTGAGACGGTCATGACAGTAGACTGCTTATTCCAGGATGAGCATCCCGCCACGCAGCGACCGGAATGTCGGTTTCAATCAATAATCCAGATCAAAGGCCAGTTTGTCCCACAACTCGGTCATAGCCCATCGTGATTTCACTGCACCTACAACGAATGGCCGCTTTTCTCTCTGCGGCGCAGCTAACAATTTTGGTGCCTGAA
>CALCGO010000384.1 GCA_937901055.1 uncultured Rhodobacterales bacterium | reverse complement strand
GGTGCTTCCTGATCGTCTAGGTCCAGTTTTTGACTTGGATTGCGGAACAGGACGACAACGCCGCGGCCCTCGTCTGCAATGATTTTCATCGCTTTGGGTAGTTTGTCTGCAGCCGTCGTGCCAAGGCCGAGTACGTCTTCCAAGGGGTCGAGCGCGTGGGTCCGTACTAGAACTGGTTCGGCGCTGGTGATATCACCTTTGGTCAGAGCGATGTGTTCGGTGCCGGATGTATCATCTGTGAATACGCGCAGGTCCCATTCGCCGCCAAAAGCAGAGGTCACAGTCTTTTGTGCCGTTTCGTGCACCAGATTGTCGTGGCGATGGCGATAGGCGATCAGGTCGGAAATCGTGCCGATTTTCAGGCTGTGTTTTTGGGCAAATGTAATCAGGTCCGGCAGGCGCGCCATGGAACCGTCGTCGTTCATGATTTCGCAAATAACGCCAGAGGGGTTCAGCCCTGCGAGGCGGGAAATATCAGTTGCGGCTTCGGTGTGCCCCGCGCGTACCAGCACACCACCGGGGCGGGCTTTTAGTGGGAATACGTGGCCGGGGGTGGCAATATCGCGGGTTTGGACCTGCGGATTGATCGCTACGGAAACGGTATGAGCGCGGTCGTGGGCTGAGATGCCAGTCGTTACGCCCTCGGCCGCCTCGATTGATACGGTGAACGGGGTTTCGTGGCGGGACGAATTGCTGGAGGCCATCATTGGTACGCCCAAACGGTCGATCTGTTCGCCGGTCAGGGTCAGGCAAATCAGGCCACGGCCATAGGTGGCCATGAAGTTGATCGCGTCGGGGGTTGCCATTTGGGCAGGGATCACCAGATCGCCTTCGTTCTCGCGGTCCTCGTGATCTACAAGGATGAACATGCGGCCGTTGCGGGCGTCTTCGATGATGTCTTCAACGGTTGATATTGCGGATGTGTAGTCAGTCACAGTTGGCTCCTTAACGGGCGAAGAAACGGTCGGCGGGCACGTAGCCAGCGAGGCGGGCGGCCCCGACCCACGCGCGTTCCTGAGAGGTGTCGCCGATGACGACGACCCCGTCAAGCGGTAGGCGCTTGGTGTGAAGCTGTTGGAGGATTATGTCGCGGGTCTGGCCCCACGTATCGGTGAATGAGGGCGCGGCAAACACACTGTCGAGAAGTTGATCAGGTAACGTGTCTATAACGGTCTGCGGTGCCAACGGGCGATGAACGGCAACAGTGCGGTGACAATCGGAGATGTTGGTCAGTTTGTGTAGGCGATCTACAGGCATGTCCGGCGATTTTTCCATGACGCGGAGGGCATTGGAGGAAAACAGAAAGGCGATCACGTCATGCCCGCTTGCCGCACGAATGGAGGCATAGGACTGGTAATCCAGCCCCAGTTCTTTGGCGCGGGCGACACGACGGCGTAGGACTTCGATTGGTAGCTTGGGTAATAATTCGTGGCGTGCCTTTTTCCAGCAATGCCTGCGCCAGCTTTCGCCCGCCTCCATGGTTGGACCGTTGTTATGGCCGATTTGGCTCAACTGTCCCACTCCTGCAAGCGGGCAACGTAGCGGGCCATGGTGTCGATTTCGAGGTTCACTTTATCGCCAATCTTCGCCGCGCCCCAAGTTGTGTGGGTTTTGGTATGGGGGATGAAATTTATGTCGAAGTCCGCGCCGTTCACGTCGTTGACGGTCAGGGATGCACCGTTAAGGGTTACGGAACCCTTTTGGGCGATGAATTTCGCAAGGGTATCGGGGGCAGTCAGCGTGACGCGGGTGCTGTCGCCGTCGTCTTGCATCTTGATGATGGTGGCAAGGCCGTCGACGTGGCCCGAAACGATATGCCCCCCGAGTTCATCACCCAGTTTCAAGGCACGCTCAAGGTTCACGCGCTTGCCAGCCGTCCAGCTTTCGAGGTTGGTTTTGGACACGGTTTCGGCCGAGATATCAACATCGTACCAGTCATCGCCTTTGGCGACCACCGTCAGACAAACACCGTCACTGGCAATCGAAGCTCCGAGGTCCACGCCGTTCATATCGTAAGAACAGGAAATTCGCGCGCGCAAATCCCCGCGATCTTCGGTTTTCTGGATGGTGCCGATGTCGGTTACAATACCGGTAAACATGCGCCGTTCTCCTTATGCTTCAAGGATTGTGGTACCGCGCCGCGCCCTTCGGGGCAAGGCATTTGTAATTGCGAAAACGCGACGTTTCTCGTATCAATGCGCGATTGTTTACCGCTATGGAAACCACCATTTTGACATCGCAAAGAAAGTTTTTGTTCCTGCAAGGCCCGCACGGCCCGTTTTTTCGTCAACTAGGCGCGAAAATTGCCGCGACGGGGGCGTCGGTGGCGCGGATCGGGTTCAATCGTGGGGACGCTGCGTTCTGGATGCGGAACTCAGGGTTCAAACCGTTTAACGGCAAGTCAGAAGAATGGCCTGCA
>CALCGO010000383.1 GCA_937901055.1 uncultured Rhodobacterales bacterium | reverse complement strand
GGGGATGATCGATTGATTGATCTGCCGGACGAGCCCGGACATCAAGATCTTTGCAATTCCGAAGCGGCGTTCATGGCGAAAGCAATTAATGAAAACATCGACTTAACGCGGCATATGTCGGACGCGGTGCAGTCACTTGCGATCTGCTTGGCAGCGGATGAAAGCGTTCGCTCCGGCGAACCAGTCTTTTTGTAGGAGGGGAAACTAAATGGGTTCCTTAAGTCTAAGAAATGTCCACAAATCTTTCGGCTCGGTCGAGGTATTAACCGACATCAATCTAGAAGTCGAAGAGGGCGAATTCGTGATATTCGTCGGGCCTTCCGGCTGCGGAAAATCCACATTGCTGCGGATCATCGCAGGGCTGGAAGATGCTACATCCGGCGATGTGATGATCGCGGACGACAGAGTTAACACTTTGCCCCCCTCGGACCGCGGTATTGCTATGGTTTTCCAGACCTACGCACTTTACCCGCACCTATCCGTTCGAAAAAACATGAGCCTTGGCCTAAAGCAGGCGAAAAAATCGACCGAGTATATAGAGGAACGGGTCGGGGTCGCTGCCGATATGCTTGAGCTTACACCTTATCTGGATCGACGTCCGGCAGAACTGTCAGGCGGCCAGCGTCAACGCGTTGCAATCGGACGTGCAATCGTTCGCAATCCTAAACTGTTTCTGTTCGACGAGCCGCTTTCAAACCTGGACGCAGCCCTTAGGGTTAACACACGCCTTGAAATCGCCAATCTGCACCGTAAACTACAATCTACGATCGTCTATGTAACGCACGACCAAGTCGAGGCCATGACATTGGCCGACAAAATCGTAGTTCTTCAGGCTGGTCGAGTGGAACAGATCGGGTCGCCGATGGATCTGTATAACGACCCCGACAACCTGTTTGTTGCCGGCTTCATTGGATCGCCAGCAATGAACTTTCTCGATGCCAAGTTGTTTGATCTTCCTGCCGAGGTAAAGACCGTGGGTCTTCGACCGGAATCACTTGTTTTGGCTGAGACTGGAAACGTCGAGGGGACTGTTAGCCATCTAGAACACCTCGGCGCTGATACAAACGTGTACGTTAAAGTTGATGAATACCTGATCACCGTACGTATTCCAGGGCAAACGGACTATGAAATCGGATCGACGGTCCACTTGAACTTCAAGCCAGACGATCTGTTCCGCTTTGACAAGGATGATAAGCGGATCAGATAGGGAAGCAAGCGGCGCGCCACATTGCTGCTATCCAACAAACGCCTTTTCTACGACATACTCACCGGGCTGGCTGTTGGAACCCTCGCCAAGGTCCGCATTTTCAGCGATGCTTTTCATATCTTTGTTAAGCCCAATCGAGCCACATATCATGATCCGATCCGTAGCTGCATTCAGGCTTGGAAGGCGCAAATCTGCGGCTAATTTCCCCGAACTAAGGATATCCGTCGGGCGCCCCATAGTCTTGGAATTCTCACCTGTGGTGGTTGGATAATACAACAGTTTCTCACGGGCATCTTCTCCAACTAGCGGATCGGAGTAAATGCTTTCCACCAACTGCTCCCCGTATGCTAGGCCGGATACTTCGCGGGTCGTATGAACCAAGATCACCTGTTCGAACCGCTCATAGATGTCTGGATTCCGTGCAAGTGACGCAAATGGTGCAATGCCCGTCCCCGTGGAAATCAGATATAAACGCTTACCCGGCAACAACGCGTCGAGCACTAAAGTTCCGACGGGTTTAGGGCGAATTATGAGCTCGTCGCCGACCTGTATATTTTGCAAGCGGGACGTTAGTGGACCGTCTTGGACTTTGATCGAATAGAATTCCAACTCATCGTCCCACGCGGGTGATGCGATTGAGTACGCCCTTAACAACGGCTTGCCGTTCTCACCCATCAGTCCAATCATTACAAATTCACCAGACCGAAACCGCAGGGATTTCGGCCTAGTAACACGAAAAGAAAACAAGCGGTCAGACCAATGCGTAACCGAAGTTACAATCTGTGCGTCTGGTAAGCGCGAAGCCTTTATCGCCTCGGCAGTTAGGATTGGGCTTTGGTCGTTCATCTTGGAGCTCTCTCGTCATTATTTGCTTCAGGCGGATTGTTGAAACCGCTGTTGATAGTCACGGGCTTGCCAGTCGGCACGCGCCATCCATTGAGGCTCGGGTTGTCGTGCTGCGAGCGCTTTATTGATTTCGACCTCGTCAAAACCGGACCGACGAGCCATTGCGTATTGGTCCGCAACCACATGACCTTTGGCCCGAAGGCGGCCGTGATATCCAAGCAGGCGCAAACGTTGTGCCAATGAGAAACCTCGTCCATCAGAAAAGACTGGAAAGTCAATTCGGATCAGATCAATTTGGTCAATCCACGGCAACAATGTAGCGGCCTCAAAGTCATTCGGAAGATCAATCGCCAGCGCTGCTTTCTGCGTTTCTGTCGCTGCTTCAAGGCCCTCAAAGGAAGAGTACCCACGCTTCCAGTCGTCGGATGCAAAACCTTCGTCGCTAACAATAATGTTCTCGTCCGGTATTGGCTGTACATCATTAGCAAAATGGATGCCGCACTCAGTTTTTTCTTCGTCACGCCAACGTCCGGCACGATCTTCTTCGCCCGCACTGACTGGCGTGGTGCATGGTTCACACCCAATCGACGGATATCCCTTTTTGACCAAAGGGTGCCGCGGCAGATTATTAGCTGTGATATAGTCAGCCACATCTTCACGGGTCCAATGCGCCAAAGGATTAATTTTGATGCGTTTGTCGCCTTCACTTTCGAACAGCGCCATTTCTGCGCGGACACCGCCCTGAAACCGCTTCCGGCCACTAATCCAGACATCAAATCCGGCCAACGCTTTCTCAAGCGGTTCGGTTTTTCGCAAAGCACAGCAGGAATTCTTGTCCGCAAGATGCATCAAATTGTCTGGATCTCGCAGGAACACCGCTTCCCGCGAAGGGGTAATCCGACGAACGTCGCTTAGCCCTAGGTCTTCGGCCAGCTTGCGCTGATAGGTCAGTGTTTGGGGAAACAGCATTTCAGTGTCGATAAAGATAATAGGCGTCGCCTTATCAATTTCCGAGACCATATGCAGCAGCACCACGGCCTCCGCCCCGAAGGACGAAACCAGCGCAATCGGGCCAGACAGAGGATCACGGAGGACCTTCCGCAGGACCACAGTTGCATCGTCATTGCGGTGACGGTTATTCAGCTCTGTCACGCGTTGGGATATTGAGGGAATTGGGTTCTCAAGCGGCATGGTGTTTCTCCTTGGCTGGATAAAGGGCGGTCTTGAAAGGGATCGGCCCTAGACGTCGGAAAGTCGTAAGGAATACTTCGGAAGCATCGCTCCGCAATTCTAGATAAGCCATCACAAGACGTTCGATTGCGGGAATGATTTCATCTGCGTTGAAACCAGGTCCGATGATCTTGCCGATCGCGGCTGTTTCGGTCCCGTCACCACCAAGCGTAATCTGATAGCTTTCAACGCCGGATTTTTCCAACCCCAAAATACCGATATGACCGACGTGGTGATGCCCAAAATGGGCGGCCCGGACTTGGCCCAGATCCTGG
>CALCGO010000382.1 GCA_937901055.1 uncultured Rhodobacterales bacterium | reverse complement strand
TTCTCGTTGGAATACACCTTAACAGACTGTCCGATTTTGTAGGACCACTTCAGTGTGTACGGGTTGTGTACGCATTGTGCACACGGATTTTCGCCAAAAAACCAAAAGGTTAACGCGACTAACCGGCGCGTTCTTCCAGCGTCATCCACTCCTCTTCCGCCTCCGCCAACCGTTCGTGGCGCTCCACCAAAGCGTCGGTGGCTTTCTGGAATTTCACGGGGTGGTCGGTGAACAAATTCGGGTCCGACATGAACTCTTCCAGCTTGGCAATCTCGGCCTCGAAACGCGCGATAATGGCGGGCAGTTCCTTCAAGCGGTTCTCTTGCGTGAACGTCAGCCCTTCTGCCTTGGGCGCAGATGTCACAACATCAGCTTTGCCCTTTACCTTCTTGGCAACAATGGCTTTTTCGGCCATTATCTCCATACGTTGCGCCTGATAATCCGTCCAGCCACCCGCGTAAACCGTCGCTTTCCCATCGCCTTCCATGGCAATAGTCGTCGTCGCCACACGGTCCAGAAAATCACGGTCGTGGCTAACCAGCAGCACGGTGCCCTCGTAGTTATCGATCAACTCTTGCAACAAATCCAGCGTCTCCACGTCCAGATCATTCGTAGGCTCATCGAGGATCAGCAGATTGTTTTCTTTCGCCATCAATTTAGACAGCAACAACCGCGCCTTTTCCCCACCAGACAACGACTTGATTTTCGCCCGCGCCTGTTTGTCCGTAAACAGAAATTCTTTAAGATAAGCAACGACATGCTTGGGTCTGCCACGCACCATAATCTGGTCATTCTTGCCCGAAACGCCCAGTTCCTTATCGTCGGTCAAGCTCTCCCAAAGGGTAGCGTTCGGTTCCAGCGCATCACGGTTCTGGTCAAACTCGGCAACCAGCAAATTGGTCCCGATTTTGATCTTACCCTCGTCTGGTGACACCTTACCCAGCAGCATTTTCAGCAGCGTCGTTTTGCCAACACCATTAGGCCCAACAAACGCGATACGTTCGCCGCGCATAACACGCAGGTTGAAGTCTTTGACGATCTGTTTGCCGTCATAAGATTTAGTAATATCAGTGGCTTCGAAGACCAGCTTGCCAGATTTTGGCCCGCCATCAAATTCCATCTTGGCCGTCCCAGTGCGCCTGATTTGTTCCGCGCGACCTTGTTTCATATCGTCCAAACGGCCAACACGCCCGATGTTGCGTTTGCGCCGACCGGAAATACCTTCAACCGCCCAACGAGCCTCGGCCTTAATCAGCCGGTCCAATTTGTGACGGTTAAGGTCTTCTTCCTCAAACGTCTTGTCACGCCAATCCTCGAAGTGCTCGAAACCTTTGTCAGAACGGCGAACCACACCGCGATCCACCCATAGGGTCGTACGGGTCAAATTGCGCAGGAAAGCCCTGTCGTGGCTGATAATTACATATGCACGGCGGGTCTGTTTGAGGTGCTCCTCAAGCCATGCAACCACTTCGATATCAAGGTGGTTTGTCGGCTCGTCCAGCAACATCAAATCCGCGTCCGAGGCAAGCAGTTTGGCCAAAGCCGCACGGCGACGCTCGCCGCCCGATGCTTGATCAGGCTTTTGGTCAACGTTTAGTTTCACGCCCTCCATTACCATCTCAACACGGTAATACTCGGAAGGATCAAGACCAGACGATGCGTAATCGCCCAGCGTTTCATATGCACTCAGGTCTGGATCCTGCTCCATATATGCAACGGCGTTGCCGGGGCGAAGAAAAACATCCCCGGCATCCGGTTCCATGATCCCCGCCATGACCTTAAGGAGTGTTGATTTGCCAGAGCCATTGCGCCCTACCAAACAAATTCGTTCGCCCTGGTTTACCGACAGGTTTAGCCCCTCAAAAAGCGGGTTACCGCCGAAGGTTAGCATGATGTCGGAAAGGGTTAATATCGCTGGTTGTGCCATGCGCCCTCTATCGCCGTTGCGCCTCGGGACGTCAAGGCGATAGGGTGTGCCAAACAGCAAGGATTCGAACATGACGCAGGGGCCAATCAGCCAAACAATCGCAAAGACATTTTCGCCACCAGTGATGGAGGCGCGGCGGTGGCTGGACGGGGTGACTTTCCCGCCGGAACGCCCGTTGTTGAACCTCTCGCAAGCGGCCCCTGTTGATCCGCCACCCGAAGCGCTGCGAGAAGCGATGGCGGCTGCTGTAGCCGAGGATGATAGCCACATCTATGGGCCGGTTCTTGGTCTGCCAGCTTTGCGGTCCGAAATTGCCGAGCAGTGGTCGTCAATATACGGAGGCGCGATTGAAGCGGAGCAGGTGGCGATCACGTCCGGCTGCAATCAAGCGTTTTGTGCAGTGATCTCCACAATTGCCAGTGCCGGTGATGCGGTAATTCTGCCGACCCCTTGGTATTTCAATCACAAAATGTGGTTGGACACGGTGGGTATTGAGGCGCGCCCGTTGCCTTGCGGCGAAGGTATGCAGCCTGACCCCGAGGCCGCGCGTGCACTGATTGATGACAAGGTAAAGGCGATCGTATTGGTGACGCCGAACAATCCAACGGGGGCGGAATATCCCAAAGGGTTGCTCGATGCATACATGGAAATTGCCAAGGAATATGGATTGTCCTTGATTGTGGATGAGACGTACCGCGATTTTCACAGTCAAAGCGGCGCACCGCATGATCTGTTTACCGCTGACGATTGGCAGGATAATCTGATCCACCTATATTCATTCTCCAAGGTGTTCCGCCTGACGGGGCATCGCGTTGGGGCGATGGTGACTTCGACGGAGCGCATGGCTCAGGTTGAAAAATTCCTCGACTCGGTCGCCATTTGCCCGAACCAGATCGGTCAAAAAGCCGCCCTTTATGGATTGCAGAACCTCTCTCAATGGGTGGCGGAACAACGGGATGAAATCCTTAACCGTCGTGCGATTTGTGAAGAAGGGTTCGCCAATCTTGACGGGTGGAAGTTGCTTGGAAGCGGAGCCTATTTTGCATATGTCGAGCACCCGTTTGATATTCCGTCCAACGAGCTCGCCAAATTGTTGGTTCAACAACAGTCTTTGCTGATCCTGCCCGGTACAATGTTCCAGCCAACCGGAACAGACGGAAAGGCCGAAAAACAACTGCGAATTGCCTTTGCCAACGCGGATAAAGACGGATTGGCGGAAATGTTTAAGCGGCTGAAAGCATTTAGGCCATAGCGGCCTTGTATCCAATCCTAACACAGCCTAAAAGTTTCCGACGAATTCAACGAGCCTACAGGGACCATTATAATGTCAGCTAAAAAATCAAAGATATCCAAGTTCTTCTTTTTCTTTGTGCTGATGCTGGCCGTGTTGGCAATGGTCGGGTTCGGCCTGACGGGCATCTTCTCCCAGTCGATGTCGGGCAGCGTGGCGTCGGTCGGCAAGGTTGATGTTTCGGATGACAATTACTTCCGTGGTATCCAGAACGAAATCACGTCGGTTTCACAACAGTTCGGCACGCAGCTAACCATTGAACAGGCCCTGCTGTTTGGTCTGGACCGGAACGTACTGCAACGTCTGATTACGCAGGCCGCATATGAAAACGAAGCATTGCGTTTGGGTGTTTCGGTTGGAGATACGACGGTTAGGGATGGACTTTTGGCCAACCCTGGTTTTCAGGGGCTAACCGGTACATTCGACGAAGACATCTACAAAGACGCGATCCGGCGCTCGGGTATGAGTCCGGTGGAATACGAAGCACTGCTTCGCGCGGATTCTTCGCAACTTCTAATTCAGGCGGCTGTGTCGGCGGGCGTTAATTTGCCCGATGAGGCGGCGTTGACGGTTTTCGACTATATTGGTGAAAGCCGTGACTTTACCTACGCCCGCGTTGGCGCGAACAATATTGCGGGCAGCATCCCTGCCCCGACGGATGCTGAACTGACTGCTTATTACGAAGCCAATCCCGAGGCATTTACGCAACCGCTGACCCGTCAAATTACATATGTAAGCCTGACACCGGTTATGGTTGCAGAAACGCTTGAGGTTTCCGAAGACCGTATCGCAGCACTTTATGAAGATCGTGACGCGGAATATAACACACCCGCTAAACGTTTCGTGGAACGTATCGTGCTCGGCTCTCAGGCAGAGGCGCTTGAGGCGCGTGTGGGTATTGACGCAGGCGACATGACGTTTGAGCAACTCGCCGATGCGCGCGGTCTTAGCTTGACAGATATTGACCTTGGCGACGTAACCGCGCGCGACGTTGGCACAAACGCAGCAGAGGTACTGTTCGCTTCAGAGGAACCGGGCATTTACGGCCCCGTCGAAACCAACATCGGCCCTGCCCTGTTCCGTGTGAATGCTGCGATCGCGGCCCTGTCGATTCCCCTCGGCGAGGTTCACGACGAACTGCATCGTGAATTGGCGATCGAGGATGCAGGCTTCCGTATTGCTGATGTAGCTGACGAGGTTATCGACCTGATTGCAGGTGGTGCATCGCTGGAAGAAGTGGCCGATGAAACTGACATGACGCTGGCGACAATTGATTTGGCAGAAGGCCAAACGGATGGCATTGCGGCCTATGCAGCTTTCCGTGAAGAAGCGGCAGCATCTGAAATCGGTGAGGACCGCGATATTCTGGATTTGGAAGATGGTGGTGTTTTCGCCCTTCGGGTTGACGGTATTACGGAAGCGTTTGTTAAGCCTATGGCTGATGTTTCGCAGGCAGTTCTTGACGGCCAGCAGAACGCGAAAACACATGAAATGATGCTGGCACGTGCCGAACAGATCGTTGGGGCAATCGGCGTTTCCAACGGTGGTTCGCTAAGTGATTTCGGTGGTAGCTTGCTGTTGGAAGACGCAACACAGGTGACACGCACATCAACAATCCCGGATCTACCGCCTTTGGCAATTGATGAAGTTTTCGCGTTGGAAGTTGGCGAGGCTGCGGTTATCGAAGATGTCTATGGCGCAGTGATAATCGAGCTGACCTCGGTGGCTCCTTTTGATCCGACGAACGAAGACGCCGTCGCGATTTTGGCACAGGTTGGCGCGCAACAAACGCAGCAACTTGCGCAAGATTTGTTGGCATATTTTGGCGCAGCACTGGTTACCACAGCGCAACCCACAGTTAATCAGGCCCGTATTGAGTCCCTACATCAGCAGCTTAATTTCAGCGCGAACTAATGAGTATTTCGCCAGAATTCAAAACGTTTGAAAGTGGATATTCAACAGGGAAAAACCAGGTTGTCTGGACGCGGCTGGTTGCTGATCTGGACACACCGGTTTCTCTGATCCTGAAGTTGGCGCAAGCCCGAAAAGACAGCTTTGTTCTGGAATCCGTTACTGGTGGCGAAGTTCGCGGCCGCTATTCGATCATCGGTATGAAACCGGATCTAATCTGGCGCGCTAACGGAAACACCTCCGAAATCAATCGCTCCGCCCGATTTGACGAAAATGCGTTTGAACCCGTGGATACGGACACTTTGACCGCCCTTCGACAGATTATCGCAGAGAGCAAAATAGACCTACCGGACGACCTGCCCCCGATGTCGGCGGGCCTGTTTGGGTACTTGGGCTATGACATGATCCGTCTGGTCGAGGATTTACCAGACATTAACCCCGACCCCATCGGTACGCCTGATGCGATGATGCTGCGTCCGACGGTTATTGTTATTCTGGACGGTGTAAAGGGCGAAGTGACTGTTATTAGCCCGTGCTGGGTAAATGATGGTCAATCCCCGCGTGCTGCCTATGCCCAAGCGGCCGAGCGGGTCATGGAGGCGGTGCGCGATCTAGACCGCGACATCCCCAACGAGACGCGCGATTTGGGGGCTGAGCCCTTCAAGCTTGCCCCGGTTTCGAACCGTACCAAAGAAGATTATTTCGACGTCGTCGAGACAGCCAAAGAATACATCCGCGCAGGTGACATCTTTCAGGTTGTCCCAAGTCAGCGTTGGTCACAGAAATTCGACCTACCTCCGTTCGCGCTTTATCGCGCGTTGCGGCGTACGAACCCCTCGCCCTATATGTTCTACTTCAATTTCGGTGAGTTTCAGGTAATTGGCGCCAGCCCCGAAATTCTGGTGCAGGTGCAAGGCAAGAAGGTTACGATTCGCCCTATTGCGGGAACCCGCCCACGTGGTTCGAACGAAGCAGAAGACCAAGCTTTAGAAGCGGATCTGCTAGCCGACCCAAAAGAAATGGCCGAGCACCTTATGTTGCTGGACCTTGGACGTAACGACGTTGGACGCGTTGCCAAGATTGGTACGGTCAATCCAACGGACCAGTTTATTATCGAACGTTACAGCCACGTGATGCACATCGTCAGCAACGTCGAGGGCGAGTTACGAGACGACCACGACGCCCTTTCCGCCCTTCTAGCGGGATTACCGGCAGGAACGGTTTCTGGCGCACCAAAGGTGCGGGCGATGGAAGTTATTGACGAGTTGGAAACTGAGAAACGTGGTGTTTACGGCGGCGGCGTCGGGTATTTCTCCGCTGGTGGAGACATGGATATCTGCATTGCACTTCGGACGGCAGTCGTGAAAGACGAAACTCTTTATGTGCAAGCGGGTGGTGGTGTCGTTTATGACAGTGATCCGGAAGCCGAATATCAAGAAACCATTAACAAATCCAAGGCCCTAATGATGGCCGCGCAAGACGCTGGGCTATTCGTTAATTTCCGTGGTGGCCAAGGTTAACAAACCTTAGTTTCGCAATATTGACGTAGATACCGGTGCGATTGTCACTGCCTGTGCCTTTTGGCTTTCTAACCAGAATTTCAAAGCAAACAGCATGTCAGGTGTCGCGTGCGCAAAGACTGTAACGGAATGCTGGTCGCCTATTTGCAGAACCAGTTTGTCCAATACTCTGATAACGGCGATGGTGCCGTCGACGGTGTCGATGACCCGTGAAATATCGGTTGCAGGAACACCTGCTTCATGCGCCAGAATGCTGGTGCGGTTACGGCCCAACCCGTTAACTGTCATTATAGCATGTCCGGTTTCTGATAGCTTGACGAGCATGGCGCTTATCATTCGGGTGTCCTGATTAACATCCCCGTTCGGGCCATCCATAACGCCAAGAACACCCTCGATATTTGCGAGGCTTGCGTCAATAAACGCTGCTGCATCCGAAGGGTTGCCGCCTTTTCGAAGTGCGTTCGCGCCGTCACTTGGAAGCAACAGAACAACTTCACCGCCCGAAGCGCGGTAACTTGCAATAATATCGTTGGCTGCCGGATTGTCAGAAGTAATCGCCAAAGTTATCGGTGTCGCGAAACCACTTACGACTTCTGCTTCGGCGACAGTGTTCGCCAGAAGGATGAACGACATCAACGGTAGTTCACCGTTGTCAGTAAACACAGCAGAGAATGCGTCAAACGCTGTGTCAGGAGCTGATGACGGGTCAACGGCGTCTACCGGTGCTGGTTCGCTTGTGTCTATCAACGTTTGACCAGCAAGTTCTACGCCAGTCGATGGTTCCTCGGTTACACTGTTGTCGGTGGCAGGTTTGACAGCATCTTCGGGCACGGGATCGGGCGTGACGACTTGCTCGCTAACTTGCGGCTCGGTCGTCACATCGTTTTCGTTTGAAGCGGCGCTAATTTCAGTACTGACAACCGGCGCTTGCGTTGTTTCCGCGACCGTTGGTGTTTCAGCGGCAACGGGCATTTCGATCGCCGAGACCGTTGGTTGCGCAACGACGGGCAGAGAGCTTTCGCCACCAATCTGGATATCGTTGGTCGGTAACGCCTCAAGTTGCGAAACCATGCTCACCGGAGCGGCCGTTTCCGGCTCAATTGTAACATCCGGCGTAACATCCCCT
>CALCGO010000381.1 GCA_937901055.1 uncultured Rhodobacterales bacterium | reverse complement strand
AAGTCATCGACACTAACAAGATATGTAATTCGTGTTATGAAGAAAAACCTACCGTGAGTTTTTACAAGCTTAGGCGACGTAGAGATGGGTCAACGGCTTACGACCCTCAATGTAAAGTCTGTAGGAAAGCAACGCGACTAGGCAAGTCGAACCCTTTGAGTTGCCCCGAAGAACCTAATAACAATTTGCCAGATGCTCACAGGGTGACCACTGAATATATTGATGAATGGTATTCGGGTGATTTCCTATCACGATTAGAACCATTGGATTTCTATTGTGCGATGTCAATTAAGGATTTTTTGTTTGAACATTACAGGCGAGAACCATCGACGCATACCAAAATTCGAAGATCTAGACCCCAAGTTAAACTCAAGTCACCTGAAGATTTTGTACAAATGGAAGCCAAGGCAAAAAAAATCTTTTCCTAAGCGGTGGCGTAGTGAAAACTCGGATAAAACCAACAATATAGCTTCTGCATAAGCCTCTTGGTTCCTACGCTTTCGTAGAGACCAATTTCCTCTCCGGTGGCGTAGGCTTAAACTTGTTGACGGGATTCAAACTATGTGAATCAGATGCGCTCACTATCAACGCAAACTGAGGAAGAACTATGAGCGATAGACATCAACTGACTAAGAATTTCCCCGAGAATTTAACGACTGGCCTTCAGGAAACATTCTTGTCTGAACTAGAAACCAAAGCCGAATCCTTTCGGTCTACAAACGATCCTGAAAGACTGATGATTGGTTTGGCAAGAAAGCAGACATCGGAAGTCCACACAATGTTCGATACTGATCTGGCGATGTATCTTCAGTCTGACCCGTCGCTTGGCTTAATCGATACGTATTCGCCCCCTCTGGGTGACCTTGAAAACATCTTCGAGATCATTAGGACAAACTTGTTTTATCGTCTGTGGGATGTCGGTGCTGAGTGGTTGTCTTTAAGAGAAACAGGAGGATTCGCGTAGGATAAAACCTGTCTAATGCGCCTTTAAGATGTTGTACTGTTTTTGTACGGGTGCTAAAACCTTACAAGGGCCTAACTGTAAAAGCCTGTAAGTGAAGATATTTGTTATATAGCGTTGTGTAATGGTAAGACCTCAGCCTTCCAAGCTGATGACACGGGTTCGATTCCCGTCGCCCGCTCCAATCACAAAATCTGTCGCGTTTAGTCTGGTTCGTCTTCTGTGATCAGGGTGATTTCACCACTCGACTCTAGTTTACGGATACCGACGATCAATTCGTTCATCGCGGCCTCCGCGTCTTTTTTCTTACCGGGATCAAGTTCCGACAGCTCTTCACGGAGCTGGTCCGCGATGCGTGTGGATAGGCCGGACAGCAGAAATTCGGCCTCCTTCGGGGCGTTTTTCAGGGCGCGCAGCAGAATTTCGGGGTCAACCGTGCGCGTAATTGCGGAGACATCGCGCTGCTGCACACGATCCGGTATGTCGGCGAAGGTGAACATAACTTTGCGGATTTTTTCGGCAGTATCGGGGTCGTTTTGTCCGAAATCTTCCATAAGGCGGTCGCGGATATCGCTTTGGGCGAAGTTCATGATATCGCCAGCGCGTTCCACCGGCGTTTTTGTGAAGCTGGAGGGGCCATCCTCGTTAAACAGTGCTTCGCTAATGCTTTGCCCGATTAGCTCGATAACGTCAGATGATATTTTTCGGCTGTTAATGATTGCCAGCATGGTTTCGCGTGCGCGCGCAGGTTCCATGCCGCCAAGGACTTGCGCTGCGAGGGTCGAAGGGATTTTTGACAGCACCGTGGCTGCGACCTGTAAGTGTTCATCGTCAAGGCAGCTTTGCAGTTGCGCAGCTTCGGCCGACGCAACCCTTACCCAAACGTCGACGGAAGGCGAGCGAACGTAAGCTTTGCGAATTTTATCCAGCGCCTTTTCGCTGACATGCCCCTGAAGGGAGGTCAAAGTGTCTTCTAGGTCGCCGCGCATGGAGAGGCCGAAATCTTGAAGCTCTGACAGGAATTCAAGGATGACAAGGTCGACAGTTCGGCGATCAACCTCACCGAAGGAGGCCATGATATCGACGATACTCTTTAGGGACCCCGTCGCGATGTCATTCAGGTTTGGGGCGGCGCCGGCCTTTATTAATACGCTTAGCAAAATCGCGGCTTTGTGTTGTTTGCTGATCGGCGCGTCGATAGGGGCTACTTGAGGGGATGCATCATGGGCAACGAGGGCAACGGACATTGTGGTAACTTTCTATTCACATATCCCTTTGTTGCCCAGATTAGTTAAGGAATGCTGAAGGGAAGCGTGCTCTTTTGACAACTAATTCTTAACGTTCATGTCCGAGAACTAGAGTGGTATGTTGTGGAATGGAGATTCGAAATGAAATAGAGGCAGATTTCGCAGCGGTGCGTGAACTGCATTTGAGTGCTTTTCCTGCGGCCGGAGAAAGTCAGCTGGTCGACGCCCTTCGCAGGGATGGCGATGCTGTACTGTCGCTGGTTGCTGTTGATGACGGTGTTATCGGGCACATAGTGTTTTCGCATATGACGGCACCTTTCAAGGCGCTTGCGTTGGCGCCGGTTGCCGTACGCGCTGACAGACGACAACAAGGTGTTGCGGCAAAGTTGATCAGCGCTGGACTTGAGTTGGTAAAAGCGGAAGGATGGGAGGGGGTATTCGTGTTGGGTTCGCCTGCATATTATACGCGTTTCGGGTTTAATGTGGCGTTGGCTGAAGGTTTTGTGTGCCAATATTCAGGACCATATTTTATGGCTTTGGCATTGCAAGAAAACGGATTGCCAGAGACCAGTGGGCCTATATCTTATGCACCAGCGTTTGACGGCCTTGATTGAGAACACCAAAATTTGCCTTCGATCTTTATCCATGCTTGCCCCCGTTAGGCGATATGCGGTAAAAGCTCCTCTAATTTAATATATATGATGAGGTGTCTTTATGCGGCGCGTAGTTGTTACAGGTCTTGGTATGGTCACTCCGCTGGCATGCGGTGTTGAAGAAACCTGGGAACGTATTCTGGACGGACAGTCCGGTGCGGGAACGATAACGAAGTTCGATGCCTCGCATCTCGCGACTGATTACGCGTGCGAAATTCCTCTAGGGGATGGTAGCGACGGAACGTTTAATCCTGATGACTGGATGGCCCCGAAAGAAGCGCGCAAGGTTGATGCGTTTATATTGTATGCGATGGCAGCGGCAGATCAGGCGATCAAAGATTCCGGCTGGAAGCCTGAGGGCGACGAAGAGCAATTTCGCACGGGCGTTATGATCGGGTCTGGTATCGGTGGGCTTTCGACGATTGCTGATACGGCTGTTTTGCTTAAAGAACGGGGGCCGCGTCGGGTCTCGCCATTCTTTATTCCTTCGACTTTGATTAACCTTTGTTCAGGGCAGGTATCTATTAGGTACGGCTTCAAGGGACCGAACCATGCGGTTGTTACCGCTTGTTCTACGGGCGCACATGCGATTGGCGATGCGGCGCGATTGATTATGTTGGATGATGCCGATGTAATGGTTGCCGGTGGTGCCGAAGCACCGATTTGCGAGTTGGGTATCGCTGGATTTAATGCCTGTAAAGCGTTGTCAACGAAGCGGTCGGATGACCCGACATCTGCCTCGAGACCTTATGACGGAGACCGTGACGGTTTTGTAATGGGCGAGGGTGCTGGTGTAGTTGTGCTTGAAGAATACGAGCACGCCAAAGCGCGTGGCGCGACGATTTACGCCGAAATTCTGGGGTATGGTCTATCAGGCGACGCGTATCATATTACTGCGCCTGCGGCTGATGGAGACGGCGGGTTCCGGTCTATGAAAGCTGCGCTGAAACGTGCAGGGCTGGAGCCTTCGGCAGTTGATTATATCAACGCGCATGGCACGTCGACGATGGCGGACACAATTGAGTTGGGCGCTGTTGGGCGACTGATGGGCGATGCGGCAAAGGGGGCGACGATGTCTTCCACGAAGTCTGCAATCGGACATTTGCTGGGTGCGGCGGGCGCTGTTGAGGCGATTTTCTGTATTCTGGCGCTGCGGGATCAGATTGCACCACCGACTATTAATTTGGACAACCCGATGGTGGAGACCGATTTGGATTTGGCCCCTAACAAGGCGGTTAAACGGGAGATCAACGTCGCGCTATCGAATTCCTTCGGGTTTGGCGGCACGAATGCGTCCCTCGTTATGGGGAAAGTTCAATAGATGGGCCGTAGTATTGCGGCGAATGCGTTTACGTTCCTTATTTTGCTGGTTGTCGCGCTTGGTGGCTTTGTTGCTTGGGCGCAGGGTCAGTTTCGCAACGATGGGCCGCTGGGCGAAGATCTGGTTTTCGAGGTTGCGCGCGGTGCGACGTTGGGGGCTGTCACGGACAGCTTGTTGGCGGCGAACGCCATTTCCAATGAACAGATTTTCCGTGTTGGAGCGCGATATACGGAGCGGGACACAAAGTTAAAATTTGGCGAATATGTGTTGCCTGCCGGTGTTTCGATGGACGGCATTCTGGATATTCTGGTTGAAGGCAAGAGTGTTCAGTATTTCGTAACTATTCCCGAGGGGATGTATATTACGGAAATTGTGGCACGGATAAATGCTAACGAAGACTTAACGGGCGAGATCGAAAGCTTACCTGCCGAGGGGATGCTGGCGCCTAATACCTATAGTTTCCAACGCGGTGATACACGCCAGTCGGTTGTGGACCGGATGCTGGAGGCACAGATCGCGATCCTCGATGAGGCTTGGGAAGGGCGTGCTGATGACTTGCCCCTTGCGAGTAAGGAAGAGCTGCTGATCTTGGCGTCGATCGTGGAAAGCGAAGCTGGCGGGGCTGGCGAGTGGGGGCTTGTGGCCTCGGTTTTTTACAATCGGCTGGCGGCGAACATGCGTTTGCAAGCGGATGCGACGTTGCGATATGGGCTGACCGATGGCGGGGAACGTATCCGCCGGGGGCTGCGCGAGTCGGAATTGGCCAAGGAAACGGCTTATAATACGTATCAGATTGCGGGTTTGACGCCGACGCCGATATCTAACCCCGGACGCGATGCGATATTGGCTACGGCTAACCCGGAGACTTCGAAGTTTTATTATTTCGTGTTGGATGGATCAGGCGGTCACGCATTTGCCGAGAGTTTACAACAGCATAACCGAAATGTAGCGGCGTGGCGGAAGATTGAGCGAGAGCGTTCTTCGAACTAAATTCGCACAACCTATGATTTAATTGTTGACATTGCGAACGCTCTAGGGTATACCTCTAGGCAAGCTGGAAGAAGTGGGTAAGCGGCACGGTCGAAAGATCGGGGCCGTTTTTCTGTTTCTGCTCATGCGGAGCAGTGAAAGCTTACATATATGAAAAATAAAACTCCCGAGGATCGGGAATTGGACGCGCAGATGTTGAAGTCTGCGCGGAAGAGTTATGCATCTTTGAGGGTTGCTTTAGAGGCAACTGTGGAACGGCTGCAGGCGGACAGTGACGTGACGAATAAAGAGGTTAATACCTCGATCACGGAATTTCAGAAGTCTTTGCGGGCGGTTATTATAGTCGAGGCGGATCTTGCAAAACGAAGTTACGAAGAGCGTAGCGGCGGGGAGGGGGCGTGCCCTCTCGACCTTGAAGCTGCGCGACGGGAAGTCATTGGGCGACTTGTTAAGCTCGCTCAATCCCGACGAAGTGGAGGGGCTGCTTGATGGTTTAAGCCCGAACGCGGTGCTGAGTTTACCGTGGTTATTCGACATTTGGGCGCTTCAGGGGCATCAGCTTGCCCCTGAAGGTGACTGGACAACGTGGGTCATTCTGGGGGGGCGTGGTGCGGGTAAAACCCGTGCTGGGGCTGAATGGGTTAGATCCAAGGTCGAAGGAGCGATGCCGTGGGACGTTGGAGAGTGCCGTCGGGTGGCGCTGATTGGCGAGACGATCGAGCAGGCGCGCGAGGTGATGGTGTTTGGGGATTCCGGTATTTTGGCGTGCTCCCCACCGG
>CALCGO010000380.1 GCA_937901055.1 uncultured Rhodobacterales bacterium | reverse complement strand
CCGTTCTTCGCCATTCGGATATCGACGCAACGCATGTTCGCCACGGAAACGAGGGCTAAGTGCGCCCTTCTCGTGCGGATAGTTAACGGTATACTTCGGCTTGAAGAAATACTTCATGCCCAGTGCGAAGCCGCTAAGAAAATCCTTCAGCAGGAAGTTCTTGATCACGCGTTCTAAAGTTACAGCCATCTAATCAGCCCCCCACAGCCCAGCGAGCATAGCCCGGGACACCATATTGCGCGAACGCAGCTACAAGAACGACCCATCCCAGCGATAGCGGCAAGAATACTTTCCAGCCAAGGCGCATCAGTTGGTCATAGCGGAACCGCGGAACCAGTGCCTTTACCATCGAGAATAGGAAGAAGAAGAACAGCATTTTGCCGACGAACCACAAGATACCGTCCGGCAAGCCCGGAATTGGTGACAACCAACCGCCGAAGAACAGGATTGTCATCATTGCAGTCATAAATACCAGCGCCATCAACTCGCCGATCATATACAGCAAGAACGGCGTTGAGGAGTATTCCACCTGATAGCCAGCCACCAACTCCGATTCAGCCTCCGGCAAATCGAACGGTGGACGGTTGGTTTCAGCCAAAGCCGAAACGAAGAACAGCCAAACCATCGGGAAGTGTGGCAACCAATACCAGCTTAGAAGTCCGTAGTTGCCGTCCTGCGCATGTACAATATCAGTTAAGTTCAACGAACCCGTCGAAATCAATACCCCAACGATAATGAGACCAATCGAAACCTCGTAGGAGATCATCTGCGCCGCCGAACGTAGTGCCCCAAGGAACGCATATTTCGAGTTCGAGGCCCAGCCACCCATAATCACGCCATACACCTCGAACGAGGAAATCGCGAAAATATAGAGAATGCCGACATTGATATTCGAGACCACCCAACCCTCGTTGAATGGAATAACCGCCCAAACGACCACGGCCATGATAAAAGTAATCATTGGCGCAAGGAAAAATACGATTTTGTCAGCGCCAGATGGCACGATGACTTCTTTGGCAATGTATTTGATGAAATCTGCGAAGGATTGTAGCAAACCAAACGCACCGACGATATTCGGGCCTTTGCGCATCTGCACAGCCGCCCAAATTTTCCGGTCGCCGTACATCAAGAATGCCAAAGCCACCAAAATCAGCACCACAACCAGCAATGCTTGACCAAGGATGACCAAGAATGTCCCGAAGTAGAGTCCGAATGTATCGATCATAAAGTCCATGTCGTTACTCCGCCGCCATTGGTTCAGGGCTTGTCGCCATTTGACTTAGCTCCGTCATCACACTCGACGCGCGCGCAATCGGGTTGGTCTGGTAGAAGCTTGTAACCGCGTTGGTGAACGACCCAGAACCCAAATCTTTAGGCTCCGCAGCTTTCCACGTATTTTCTGGAACTTCGTCAATCGCTGCCAAATGAGGGAATTCCTTAAACATCGCCGCGCGCAACTCGTTAAGCGAGTTATACGGCAACGCCGAACCCAACTCTGCCGACAACGCCCGAAGGATCGCCCAGTTTTCTCGTGCATCGCCAGGTGCAAACCCTGCACGTTGTGCCATCTGTGGCCGACCTTCGGTGTTAACGAAAATTCCGGATTCTTCGGTGTAAGCGGCCGCTGGTAGAATCACATCGGCGCGGTGCGCCCCGCGATCCCCGTGCGAGCCTTGGTAAACCACAAACGGGCCAGCGTCGATGTCGAGTTCATCAGCGCCAAGATTGTAGATGACTTCCGCTTTATCCAAAGCGTTAATCATTCCGCCCTCGGTCGTAAACCCGATGTCCATACCACCAACACGTGCCGCAGCAGTTTGCAGAACCATGAATTTGGAATTGGTATTTTCAGCCAGTTTTTTCGCAGCCTCAAGCACCGCTTCGCCATCTTTACCCGTCAATGCGCCCTGCCCGATGATAACGACAGTGTTCATATCTTTGGCAGGGCCAATTTCTTTGTCGGCCAGCATTTGCAAAGCAGATCGGTCATCACCGATGTAGGCATATTCATACGTCAGGTCGGCTTGCTCACCAACAACACCAATCATTGCGCCGTTTAGCCAGGCTTTCCTGATCCGAGCATTCAAAACCGGTGCTTCGGTCCGTGGATTTGTGCCGATCAACTGGATCATCTGCGCGTTATCAATATCTTCGATCGTCGCTGTTCCGACGTACCCACCACGATCGCCGATCGGAAGGTATGCGCCGTCAACGCGGCACTCGACACTGCCGTCGATCATGGATTTTAGTGCATACATCGCTTCGGTAGATGCCAGATCACCAGCAATCGCGGCAACCTTCTTACCTTTGCTCGCGATTTTGATCGCAGCGAAAGCATCAGCCCAAGTTGCCTTGGTTAGCTTGCCGTCGACCCGTACATATGGTGTATCAAGCCGCTGGCGGCGCAGGCCATCCCAGATGAAACGGGTTTTGTCGGAAATCCATTCCTCATTAACACCATCATGATTGCGCGGGACAATCCGCATAACTTCACGGCCTTTGGTGTCCACACGAATGTTGGAACCAAGTGCATCCATCACATCAATCGTTTCGGTTTTCTTCAATTCCCAAGGACGAGCGGAAAACGCATAGGGTTTCGACGTCAGCGCTCCGACTGGACACAAATCAATGATGTTACCCTGAAGGTTGGAATCGAGCGTGCAGTTCAAATAGGTTGCGATCTCGGCGTCTTCACCACGACCCGTTTGGCCCATAATGGTGATGCCCGCAATTTCAGATGTGAACCGAACGCAACGGGTGCAAGAAATGCATCGCGTCATCGTAGTGGAAACGAGCGGCCCCAAATCGAGGTCTTCAACAGTACGCTTTGCCTCGCGCGAACGCGAAAAATCAACGCCATAAGCCATGGCTTGATCCTGCAAATCACATTCACCGCCTTGATCGCAAATAGGGCAATCGAGCGGATGGTTAAGAAGCATAAACTCCATAACCCCTTCGCGTGCTTTCTTGACCATCGGTGATTTCGTTTTGACAACAGGCGGTTGCCCTTCCGGACCGGGGCGCAAATCACGGACCTGCATGGCACAAGACGCTGCTGGTTTAGGCGGACCACCAACAACTTCGACCAAACACATGCGGCAGTTGCCAGCGATCGTCAGACGTTCATGATAACAAAAACGCGGGATTTCAATTCCAGCAACTTCCGCCGCCTGAAGGATTGTCATCGCGCCATCTAATTCGATCTCGCTGTCGTCGATGATAATTTTTTTAA
>CALCGO010000379.1 GCA_937901055.1 uncultured Rhodobacterales bacterium | reverse complement strand
GGCGGCGATCCGATCTTGTACGAGCATCTATTGTGGTTCTTCGGTCACCCTGAAGTTTACATGATCATCGTACCCGGCTTCGGTATCATCAGCCACGTCATCTCGACCTTCTCGAAAAAACCTATCTTTGGTTACCTTCCGATGGTTTACGCGATGATCGCAATTGGTGTTCTGGGCTTCGTAGTTTGGGCGCACCACATGTATACGGTTGGTATGAGCACGACACAGCAGTCCTACTTCATGCTTGCGACGATGGTTATCGCGGTGCCTACAGGTGTTAAGATCTTCAGCTGGATCGCAACAATGTGGGGTGGCTCGATCGAGTTCAAAACTCCGATGCTGTTCGCTTTCGGGTTCTTGTTCTTGTTCACAATCGGTGGCGTTACCGGTGTTGTCCTATCGCAGGCAGCGATTGATCGCGCCTACCACGATACATACTACGTTGTGGCACACTTCCATTATGTGATGAGCCTTGGTGCGGTGTTCTGTATCTTCGCCGGTATTTACTACTGGATTGGCAAGATGTCTGGCCGTCAATACCCTGAATGGGCTGGTCAACTTCATTTCTGGGCTATGTTCATCGGTGCGAACATCACGTTCTTCCCGCAACACTTCCTTGGCCGTCAAGGTATGCCACGCCGCTACATTGACTACCCTGAGCAGTTTGCACAGTGGAACTATGTAAGCTCTATCGGTGCGTACATCACGTTTGCTTCGTTCCTGTTCTTCATTGGCGTAGTTTTCTACACGCTCAAATGGGGCAAGAAGGTTACAGAACCCGCGTATTGGGGTGAGCATTCGGAAACGTTGGAGTGGACACTTCCAAACCCTCCACCCGAGCATACGTTCGAAACGCTTCCTACACCGGATATGTGGGACAAATCGGGCCACTAAGGTAACGATAATTTATTGTAGAAAGGCCGGATGCATTTCCGGCCTTTTTTTCATTTGCAAGGCTACACATGACGCAAGACACTGCCCCATTTGAACGCACTGACAAACCGGTTCTCCACGTCACCTTGTGGCCCAATCGTTCGCTGAATGCGGTCGGGTTTCGCAACACGATGATCTTGGTGGTCGTCGGCTCAAGCATCGGCATCGCACCAATCCTGCTAGTAACCGGAAACCTGTGGCTGGTTTTTTTCGCCGTTATTCCTGTCGCAACGCTATATATCTTCTTCCTGCGCAATTACCGCGACGGTCGCCTGACCGAAGAGCTGCGGATATATCCCGACGTCATCGCTGTTGAACGGCGCGAACCATCGGGCAAAATCCATCGCTGGCATGCCAATCCCTATTGGGTAAAGGTAAGGCTTCAGGACGAACATGTCGAAAGCTACCTGACGCTGGAGGGCAACCAACGAACCATCGAACTCGGCGCGTTTCTGTCACCAGAAGAACGGCTAGCACTGAAGAGCGAGATCGACGATGCCCTTCGCAGCCTCGACATAAACGCTTAAGCAAGAAACGGGTGGAATTCCCGCGGAATTTAATTAGGTTCCGCATCATGGTCATTCAAAAACATATCAGCACCCGCGCGTGGTCCGAACTATTTTTGCTTGGGGTCATCTGGGGCGGCGTTTTTTTGACCGCAGCTATCGCCCTGAAGGAAATTCCACCATTCTCCCTCGTTGCCATCCGGATAACGCTTGCAGCCTTGGTCTTGTGGGTGCTTGCATTACTGCGCC
>CALCGO010000378.1 GCA_937901055.1 uncultured Rhodobacterales bacterium | reverse complement strand
AAAAGACTGGAACAGGGGCGGTTTCATTACAACCCGAAACGAGGCGAAAAACAGGCTCTTGATGTAACAAAACTGAAGCTGTTGATTGAGGGCAGGGCAGGCGCAGCGATTTCTAGCCGTTCACAGTCAGGTTCAGAATCTGTTTCGCGTAGGGCGACACCTGCTTTGCGCATCCAGCTATCGGTCATTAAGAAGTAGATCGTTTGAAGCGTGGCAGCAGGTGACGTGTGCCCGCTGAACGGGAATGAGTTTATGAGCGTTATCCTTTGAAACAATTTGTGTTAACTTGACAGTACCCTACATATTGCTGATACGGATTTTTCTTGATAAGTTGCTTTGATAATGAGGACAAAACGATTAAAGATCATTGTCCAACGTCTGTCGTTGTTGAGATTGGCGATCTCCAAAGAAAAGGTTATTAAGGAATTTTAAAGAGCTAAGAAAAATGAACTCACCGAAAAATTTAGAAGCCAAAGCCTTGGATAGCTCCGGTAAAAAAGCAGTTGCAACCGAAAGAGGTCAAGTTCGTACTGAGCACAAAGATTTAGCTAAGACAGATTTGGAAGAATACGCGGAGACTCTCGAATTCTACCGCAGAGCCGCCAAACAGGGAGATGCAGACGCGCAGTTCAGGTTGGCAGTAATATATGAAGAGGGTGAAATCGTAGAGCACGATCCCGATGAGGCTATAGTTTGGTATTGCAGAGCTATTGATAATGGACACGCGAAAGCACAGCAGAGGCTAGTAGACCTGTACCACTATGGTGAACGCTGGTCACCGAAGATTACTGCTGTGACTTACGATTGGTATAGCAAGAATGCCGAACATGGAGATTCAGAAGCGCAGTTTTATCTGGCAGAGATGTACGAGAAGGGACTAGACACTAAACCGGATGTTGCTACTGCTATCAGTTGGTACCGCAAGGCCGCTGCGCAGGCACACGTCGAGGCAAGTTACAGATTGGGAGAGATATACGAAAATGGGGAAGGAGTGAGCACGGACTGCAACGAGGCTATCGCATGGTACCGCAAGGCCGCTTTAAATGAGCATTGGTGGGCACCGCTCAAACTCGGAAAAATTTATGAGAGTGGACATGGCGTCAAACAGGACTATGTCGAGGCAGTCACATGGTATCGCAAAGCTGCAGAGAGTGAGTATCGTGAGGCGCTTTTCAGATTAGGGAGGATGTACGAAAATGGCCGTGGTGTTAACCAGGATTACGCCGAGGCCCTTGCTTTGTACCAAAAGGCCGCAGCTGACGCAGGACATGGATATCCGGCTGCCAAGTTCAGTTTGGGGCTTATGTATGAAGAAGGTCGAGGAGTGCCGCGGGACTACGCTAAGGCAATAGCCTGGTACTTCGGTGCCGCCAACTGGGGCCATACAGAAGCAAAATTCAAAATAGAAGAGCTACATAAGAAGATGAAGGCTCAAGGCTTGGAACTGGACGAAAACTTTTTTGCATTGTATTACCGTGCAGCAGAGCGACATGATTTAGAGGCACAGGTCAGATTGGCGGAAATGTACTACTACGGGCGAGGTGTAGATGAGGATCACGCTGAGGCTGCAACTTGGTACCGTAAGGCCGCCGAACAGGGACATGTAGAAGCTGGAAAGATGCTTGAACTGCTCGGCTAATGAATTTCGAGTTTATATGAATGGTATTAGTGTGTGTCAATGAGCATTAGACTTTGACCCAGGTCGG
>CALCGO010000377.1 GCA_937901055.1 uncultured Rhodobacterales bacterium | reverse complement strand
GTTTGGACACGATAGGTGTAGGACAAAGCCCCTGTTTGCCCTTTGAAACCGTATGTGTGCTGACGATTAACAGCGGCCATTGAACTGCAATCTGAGCGCCCGATGCTCCTTCACAGCATTGGAGTCGCGATGCGCCAGTCGGCATAGCTCGGTTAAGTCTCCGATGTTCAGGAACAATTTCACCTATATGCTCTCAAAACCGAAAAGAGCAGCAAGTAAGACAAATCAGCCTACTGTGTATCCACATAAATGCGGCCATTTTCGACTTTGATATCATAGGTTTTCAGATCCACGCTGACAGGTGCCGACAGGGCCTTGCCTGTACAGACGTCAAATCGCCCACCATGCAATGGGCACTCAATGACGCAGTCAATGACGAGCCCATCGGCGAGGCTTTGTTCTTCATGCGTGCAAATGCCATCGGTTGCAAAAAAGCCCTTTTCGGTGTTGTAAATCGCGTAAACGTGGCCGTCGTGCTCCCAAGTGATCAGGTCTTCTTCATCGATATCGTCGGTGGCACATGCGTCAATCCATTGCGTCATGTCGTCATTCCTTCACGTGGGGTCATTGATGGGTCGGCGACCATTTATCCAACGCCTCCAAGAATTTCTCCTGCTCTCCTGGATGCATGGAGATGTTCGTCTCGGCATACGGAAAGTTCTGCGCGGCGACTTCTGAGTGAAATGCCCCAAGTGCCGCGACACGTTCTTCGTGGATTTGTTTGTGCAGACGGCCAACCTGACCAAAGGCATGGGCGTGTTTTGGGGGTTTGTCCTCTTCGCTGGCCTCGCCGCAGATATCGGCGACAAAGGACATGATCACATCGCCTGCCATCCCGGACCCCAGTGAAAAGGTCACGATAGACGTCTTGGTGTTGACTGCTGCAAGGACCTCCTCGGCGATACACTCCGCCTCGACGGCAACGACGCCGACATCCTCCATCCGTTTGAGCGTCTCAAAGATTTTCAATGCTTCATCCGCCTTGCGACCCCAACCGCGCAGGCCACCGCAGTACTGGCTGAACGTGGGGATGAGACCAATGTGGCTTTGCACCGGGATGCCTTCATTCGCGAGCTTTTCCATCACGTCGAAAGAGCGGAGCGTATAATAGAGATCGCCCCCTTTGCGCATCATCTCAAAGGCGTGATCCATGATCTCCTGCGCGCTACCAAATTGCGCGAATGAGCTCCCGACGCCTGTAAAATGATGTGGCGCGAGACGTCGGACATCTTCGATCTGATCACCACCGACAACAAACAGATCGATCCCTGCGTCAAGGCAGGCTTTGACCTCTGCGTCATTGGCCGGGTTCGCCATGGACAGCTTCTTGTCAGACCCCTTGAGCGCCCGAAGGTCTGAAATTGTGTAGTTCCGCATCGACGGGTTGCGGCTGAAATCATAAATGCGCTTCATGTTACATGCTCCTCTCAGCGATCCGGCGCACAGGGCCACCGTCAGTGATCATATGCGGTGCTTGACGGATGCTTGGGGCCTTGGTCGACAGCCCAAGTGAACGGCGCGCCGTGACATAGATGACTTCGTAGTTGGTGCGCAAAAAACCGGGGTCCGGCTGCGGCAATTGATCTTCAATCGCTTCGGCCAGCACTGGCAGAGCATGAAAGGGGACCTGCGGATAGAGATGGTGCTCGACGTGGTTGTTCATGTTCATGTAAAGGAACCGACCAAGCCAAGTGGTGCGAAACGACCGGGTGCTTTCCAGGATCGACGGTGAGTTTTCCTGCAACTCCACATGCTGGATCAGTGTGAACAGCAGCATCACCGGCGCACCCAATATGCGCGGCAAAACGAAGAACCAGACCGGCCACCAAATGCCCACAAAAGGCGCCGCCGCAATGAGCGCATAAATCGCAAGCATGATCCGGGCATTCCGCGTCATCTTTGGCAGTTCACTGTCAGGAGCGACCATGCGGATCGTGTCGGTATAATGCCGCGTCGCCAGTTGCAAAAACGCCATGACGTGAAACCGCAACAGCGCAAATCCAGTAATCTCTGCAACCCAACCGCGCAGATCCATTGGCGTGTCAAAGGGCATCTGGCTGTCCTTGCCGACATGCCATGTGTGCGTATGGTGGTTGGTGTGGGTGAATCGGCGATGGAGCGGTTCCTCCATATAGATCAACGATGTGATCCAAAGCACAGTTTCGTTCAGCCATCTGCTGCGAAACGCCGTGCCATGCGCCGTTTCATGGCTCATCGCGTAGGCCGGAACGCTCAGGACAATGCCGTAAACGAACATGGCTGGCCACACCCAAAGCGTTCCCATGCTCGCCCAGATCAACGCCCCCGTCAGGGCCAGCGCGACCCCCCATTGACCCAGATATATCAGTCCGGGGCGGTCAGAACGCGCCGCAATGGCCTTGAGCTCTTTCTTTGCAAGTGTGACATTCGAGGAGGCGGCGTTTGTTGGCACATAATCAGGCATGATCTAGCTCGCGTAGTTGGAATTTTCATCGTCAAGGATCGCCCTAAGCTCGGCCAAATGTTGCTCTGCTTGCGAGGGGTAATCCTCCATCTCTTGCGCCGTTTTCTCTGCAATTTCATGGCTGAGAACGCGTAGTGGCTGGCCGGTTTGCAGCGCTCGGATATACGTCTCCGCTGCCCGTTCGAAGTAATAGAGCCGGTTGAACGTGTCCGCGACAGAGGCACCGATCACCAAGACCCCATGGTTGCCCATGATCATTACTTTGTTTTTTGGGTTTGATAGCAACCCCGCACAGCGCTTGCCCTCTTCTTCGAAGGCCAAGCCGCCGAAGTGTTCATCCACGACGTGGCGGCCGTAAAAGGTGGCTGTGTTTTGGTCGATTGGCTGCAGCGTGCTGTCCGCCAGTGCCGCAAGAACCGTCGCATGGATTGAATGCACATGCATGACACAGCGTGCATGTGGCACAGCGCGATGAATAGAGCCATGCAGCCCCCATGCCGTTGGATCGGGCGCATTCGGGCGATCCAAAGCCGATGGATCATTTGCGTCAAGAAGTAACAGGTCCGACGCCTTTATCCGCGAAAAATGCCGCTGATTGGGGTTGATCAGAAAACGGCTGCCATCCTCATTGACTGCAAGGCTGAAGTGATTGGCAACCGCCTCGTGCATGTTCAGGCGTGCGGTCCAACGAAAGCTTGCCGCCAGATCTGCTCGGTCCTGCCAATGGTCAAGATGTGTGCCTAATTCATTCAATTGCGTTTCCTGCAGGCCCATCACTGTCTCCTCGACAAATATGTGGCTATATTCGGTGCATTTTTTGGTTTGCACAAACGATAAATTCAACGTATATTCATTAGATCAGCTAATGTATTGGGGTACTGAAATGTCGCAAGAATCTGATCATATGCCCCCGCTCAACTGGTTGCGCAGCTTTGAGGCGTCTGCACGGCTCGGCTCGTTCACGGCGGCTGCGTCTGAGCTGAATGTTACGCAATCAGCGGTCTCCCAGCAGATAAAACTGCTTGAGGCGCATTTACATGACGATCTGTTTTTTAGAAGTGGGCGACAGATGCAATTGACAGAGGCTGGCCGCGATTACGTGTATTTCGTGCGCGAAGCCTTCGACATGATCCGGGTCGGTACGAAAACGGTTTTTGATGCCGAGCGCGGGCGCTCGCTTACCCTGCGCGCCAATATGGCCTTTACGTTGTTCTGGCTGATGCCGCGCCTGTCCGAACTTTATGTGAAACATCCGTGGATCAATCTGAACATCCTTCCCCATATCTGGGATGGCGATGACCGGCCTGCGAAATCGTCGATCAGCATCGTCAACGGTGTCAGCTACGCAGATCAGGGCTTTCGTCCATTGCGGGACGAATACTACTTTCCCGTCTGTTCTCCGGATCTTCTTGCCAATGGTCGTCTCCGCGAGGCCCCTCACTTCAACAGCGCTGGCATGACCGCAACTTGGGATCAATGGCACAAATCCGGTCATGGGGACCTAATACCCCAACCGGTCAACTACACCTCTACCGTCGTCGTCTCACTGACGGCTGCGGCAAACGGCGTTGGGCTTGCACTTTCACACACCAGCTTGTTTGGCGCACCAGAGCGCGCAGGGCAGTTGGTGCGCCCATTCGACGGTGAATTAAAGATGCAAGAGCGGTACTTCATCAGTGAACCTGGAGCACAAGACCAAACACCTGCTGCGCAGGCTTTTTTGGATTGGATGGAAGATATCATGGACACATCTTAGCTTCTCGACAGCACTGTCAGACAAAAGGAGCTTGAGCAGCGCAGGGCGGTTTCGTAGCCTCGCCGTATGACAAAACGCTCCCCATTCAGGTACTTTGAAACGAGCCCAGAGATCATCCGTCTCGCTGTGATGCTATACGTTCGTTTTCCGCTCTCACTGCGTAACGTGGAAGATTTATAGAGAGTCTTTTTATGTCTGTGGACCGCTTTCGGGACCGCTTTTTTATTTCAGAGACAAAATAAGTATATGTAAATAAATGGAAATGTAATTAGTTCGACGTCCTCTTCTGGGCACCAAAATCTCTCTTAAATTACCAATAAACCAAGCAAATACAGTGGTATAGATTTCCACAGGACCACTTTCGGGACCGCTTTTAGGACCGCTTTGTCATGTTTGGGACTCAAATAGTCAGTCCTGAGAGGCTCTTTTGACTTGAACTGGGTCACGCTAGGCGCAAACCTAACAACCATGAGTGATGATGTGCCCCTACAACTCCCCCGCTATGTTTTTCGCAGAGCCAACGGCAGCTTTCGCTACAAGAGGAATGTTCCAGAGCGGCTTAGGCCCCTCATTGGAAAGGCGACCCTGTATCGCCAGCTCGGGGACAGCTACCGAGAGGCCATGCAGGCCCTGCCCCTGGTGCATGCCAGAATCGAAGCTTTGCTGAACGATGAGGCCAACAAGTCAGCCAGAGAACGCAGCTTGGAGATAATCCGCGGAGCACTGGGCGATGAGGTTGCTGAAATGGTACTGGCCGAGACAGTCCCGGAGTACTCTCCTATTGAGGATGCTTTGAATGAGCTGGGCAAAGACCTGCACAAGCAAAAGATGCCAACAGAAGTGGTCCAGC
>CALCGO010000376.1 GCA_937901055.1 uncultured Rhodobacterales bacterium | reverse complement strand
CCGGTCGCAAAATGCAGGGCATTTATGTTCCCTATTGGACGTATGACGCCGACACCAAAAGCCGTTATTCTGGGCAACGCGGCACGATCTATTATGTCACCAAAACTGTGCGCGTGATGGTTGATGGCAAACCGCAAACCCGCACGCAACAGGTCCAAAAAATACGCTGGACGCCTGTAAGCGGGCGTGTGGCGCGGTTCTTCGATGATGTGCTGGTGCTAGGGTCTACAAGCCTGCCAAAGAAGTACACCGATGCCTTGGCGCCGTGGGATTTAACAGCGCTTGAACCTTATAACGCCGAATATCTGGCAGGGTTTCGTGCCGAAGGCTATTCTGTCGATCTGGAAGAAGGCTATACCGAGGCCCGAGAGATCATGGACCGCCGTATCGTGCGCGACGTAAAATTCGATATTGGCGGCGATCGCCAGCGGATCACAAATCTGGACACAACCATCAAAGATGTGACCTTCAAACATGTGCTGCTGCCTGTTTGGCTGGCCGCCTATAAATATCGCGGCAAAACATTTCGTTTTGTGGTGAACGCCCAAAGCGGGAGCGTAAAAGGCGAACGTCCATATTCTGTCTGGAAAATTACCTTTGCTGTAATAACCGCTGCAATAATTGCAGCGGTTATCGGCGCAGTCTATTACGCCAGCAAGTAGGTACTGACCGCAGGGGCGGGTCCTGATGCCAGTTAGCGTATGGTATTGTAACAAATACCCAATCTCACACGCCACGGTGTTGACGAACACGCACTAGTTACTCGGCTACTAATTGCGCCAGCATCCGCCAACGACTCTATTAGTATGCACCAATTGGGGCGGCAGAAGGGCTGAAACAGGGCATTTTTGGATGCTGACTTATCCAAATGGATAAGTTTGAGTGCGCCACAAAATGACCTAAACTGACAAAAAAGCTTCCAGATTTTCGCGATCCAGAATTTCGATCACGCCCTTTTCAACCGAAATGAAGCCCGCGTCGCGCAACGTGCCCAGCTCTTTGTTGATGGTTTGGCGCGAACAGCCGACAACCCCCGCCAGATACGACTGTGAATCGTAGATCGTGCTGTTGCGTTCCGAGAACATCAGAAGGTAGGCGCATAACCTGTGATCAACTGGCGAGTTCCGGTCAACTAGCTTGAAATAATTCAACTGCAACAAATGCCCATGAAAAACCTTCATCAGGTTCTTGACGAACTCGACAGATTCAAGCGCCTCTAGCAGCAGTCTTTTCGAGCAGAACAACAACGTCGTATTTGCCATAGCCTCGGCAGTGGCAGCACATAACTGTTCGGTAATCGCTTCGGTTTCCCCGACAATAGCGCCAACACCGGCGCGCGCGAAAAACGTTTGCTGGCCATCTTCACCCAAATAAAGGATTTCGACGTTGCCGCTGGCGATCAGGTACATCCCCGGCGAGTGCTCGCCTTGTACAAGGATGTGCGTCGGGCTGTCGTAGTTAATTACGGCACACCTATCAATGAATTCTTTGCGGAATTTTTTCGGAAGGCCGGATAAAATGTCCGCCTTCATCATCTGTGGAAATCTGTCGCTAACTTCCATTATTCTTTTATCCGGTTAGTCATAGTCTATCGCTATCAGTTGGTTCCTGAAGTGAATGGGTGTTGAACACGCCATGTAGTATAATATTGCCGCCGGCGAAACCGGGAATGCCCAACCAATATAGACACCGTACCCCCCGTCGAATGATTCTAACACTTTAAAGAGCGTAATTATATTGCCGCCTCTTGGAAGGCTGACATATACCGCGTCTTGTCGCATCAGCTACTATTTACTCGCTCACTAGTAACAGTCTATTCGCTACACCAATCACTTCAGGTGTAACCAAGGTAGTAAAGCCTAGAATGATTCTAGGTCGGTTAGCCGACAATTCATATTATTTATTGCGCAATCACATACAATATCGCGAATATTATACCAAAGGGTAAAAATTTAATAAACCAGAACGCGTAATTCGCAAAATGCAAAAGGCGCGAAGTTGTTTCTCCGCGCCTTTCTAATTTGGGTAATGATTCCCTTATTTCTGGGAAATACGCCCGTCTGTGTAAGGCGTATACGCTCCACCAGCTGCCATATAGTCGGCAACAACATCTTCAAGGCCTGGGCCATAGTCGTAGGCGTTCATGCCTTCGGCTGCGAAGATTTTATAACCATCACCACCTGAACGCATGTAGTTGTTGGTTACAACACCGTACACACCTGCAGGGTCGATCGGCACCCAGTTGTCGCCATCACGTACAAGCACTTCGACCACACGGCCTTCACCTGCTGCAATGGACGCGTCCCAAGTGAAACGAACACCGGAAACCTGAGGGAAACGACCAGCGCCGTCCTCAGCTTGGCTAACACCGTTTTCAAGTGCTGCGATAACGCCTGCACCCGTCAACTGCATTGTCGCCAACGAGTTCTGAAACGGTAGAACCGTCAAGACTTCGCCCATAGTAACTTCGCCCGCATCAATGCTGGCACGAACACCACCACCGTTTTGAATGGCAATCGTTACACCTTGGTCAGCAACACGATCAACCATCGCGTCGGCTACAAGGTTACCCATCTGACATTCAACAGCGCGACAGCTTCCACGGTCACCATCGATAGCCGCAGTGGTGGACGCCACAACTCTGTTGCGAATTTCGTCAAGCGGTTCAGCAGCTTGCGCTATACGGTCGACAGTGCCCGCATCTTCGACAACAGTTCCATCCATCACCAGCGGTTCGCCGGCTGCGGAAATCAGGTTACCTGCGTCATCGAATGTTGCGTTAAGTTCGCCAAGGAACTTACCGTAGGCATAAGCCTGAACAATCGCTGTGTCACCGACCATCGTCGGGTATGCACCAGCCGCACGATCAGATGTGTTGGACAGATACGTGTTGGAGTGACCACCAACGATGATATCGACGCCCGTTGTGTTGGCCGCAACTTCTTGGTCAACATTGTAACCGGAGTGGGACAGAACAACGATAATACCAACGCCCGCACCTGTCAGCGCGTCAACCTGATGCTGAACAGCATCGGATGGGTCGGTGAAGTTTACATTTTTGCCAGGGCTTGCCAGCTCGTCTGTGTCTTGTGGTGTCAGGCCGATAAGACCAACCAACGTGCCGTTCACACTAATCACAGTCGATTTCTGCAATTTGCCAGCCAACAAAGGCTCGGCCGAGAAATCAGCATTGGACATCAGCACGGGGAAATCCAGTGCATCCATGAACCCGCGAAGAACTTCGGGGCCGTCATCGAATTCGTGGTTGCCCACGGTCATCGCGTCGTAGCCCATCTTGTTCATCATTTCCGCTGCCAGCTTACCTTTATAGTAAGTATAGAACAGCGTTCCCTGGAATTGGTCACCACCGTCAACAAGGATCGAATTCTCGGCGCGGGCACGTGCATCGGCAACAGCCGTTACCAAACGGGCGGAACCGCCGAAGCATTTACCCTCGGTATTGTCTTCAGAAGAACAACCTGAGTCGTACTTGCTGATCGGCTCGAAACGGGCGTGAAAGTCGTTTGTATGTAGAACTGTAAGATTAAAGTCAGCCAAAGCGCCGGTGGCAGACATTGCCAACGCCGATGCGGCCATAAGTATGCGTGATATTTTCATGATTCCCTCCGATTTGAAATATGGACGCAAGTAAACAGCATGTTAGCGAGTCGTGCAAATACGGATGCGATATATCAACGAAATAAATGCATCGCATCAACGCAATCTATTTGACGCGTTGGCGAAGCAATTCTAGGGTCATCGAAAATTCAACTGTCGAGGCTACCTGATGACTACCCCCCTTCCAAACTCCCATACCCGCGATCTCGAAGCTCTGCTGCACCCTTATGCCAACTCTCCGGCGTTGCGCGAATCCGGCTTGCAAATTATTACACGTGGCGAAGGCGTACGCGTGTTTGACGACTCAGGTCGCCCGTATATCGAAGCCATGGCCGGTCTATGGTGTGCCGGCCTTGGGTTCAGCGATGCCGAATTGGTCGAGGCTGCGCAAGAACAGATGGCCAAGCTGCCGTATTACCACCTGTTCGGCAACAAATCGCACGAACCTGCTGTCGAACTGGCCGAGAAAATCAAGGAATTGGCGCCGGGCATGGCGCGCGTGTTCTATCAATCGTCAGGGTCCGAAGCGAATGAAACCCAGATCAAGATGATCTGGTATTACAACAACGCCTTGGGGCGCCCCGAGAAGAAGAAAATCATTAGCCGAAAAAAAGGCTACCACGGGGTGACAATCGTGTCCGCCTCGATGACGGGCCTGCCCTTTAACCACATGGATTTCGATCTACCGGTCGATCGGTTCTTGCACGCAGCTACCCCGCATCACTGGAAAGAAGCCGAAGCGGGCGAAAGCGAACTGGAGTTTTCCAACCGCCTCGCCGCCGCCCTTGAAGCGCAAATCATAATGGAGGGGCCTGAAACCGTTGCCGCCTTCATCGCCGAACCTGTGATGGGCGCTGGCGGCGTACTCGTCCCACCGCAAGGCTACTTCGAAGCGATCGGCCCAATATTAGAGAAGTACGACATCCTTCTTATTGCTGACGAAGTGATCTGCGGTTTTGGCCGTACAGGCGAATGGTTCGGCTCCCAAACCTTGGGCATGAAACCTACGTCTATGTCGATGGCCAAACAGCTAACAGCGGGCTTCGCGCCCCTTTCGGCGGTGGCAATCAATCAGGACATGGCCGATGTGATCGAAACAAACTCCGGCAAGCTTGGTACTTTTGGTCACGGCTTCACCTACGGCGGCCACCCAATGGGCTGCGCGGTTGGCGCAAAAGCCTTGGAGATTTACCAACGGCGTAACATTGTGGGCCATGTAAAAGGCCTAGCCCCACATTTCGAGGCGCATCTGGCACGATTGGCAGAACACCCGCTGGTTGGCGAATATCGCTGCCTTGGCCTGATGGGCGCACTTGAAATGTCACCGGATAAAACCTCTGGCGGCTTTGCGACACCGGGTAAAATCGGCGCACGACTGGCGGCCGAACTGGTAGATCGCGGCGTGATCGTGCGGGCCGTTGTCGACAGTATCGT